>JBFMBP010000055.1 GCA_040755155.1 Candidatus Omnitrophota bacterium
AGTCGATTATCAAATCAGCGAAATGGAAAAATCTTCTCCCCTGCAAAAAAGAATCCTTCGCCAATGGCTCGGCGATAAAGATCGTAAATCGGATTGAAACGCAAGCGGCATATGAGGGTGGCAAGGGCAAGGTTGTTTCTGCCCTTGATTTATCCCTCCGGCTTGTGGGCAAAGATCAGCGCCCTCTGGGGATTAGGGTGAAGGCGTTTTTCAACAATGCAACTATCAAAATCCATTGAAACCGGCCGCGAGTTTGAAGAAAAAGCGCCTTGAAGAAAATATGGCTTGATCCATTGGAATCCCTTGCCTCTTTCGGCTAATTTTTATAGGATGAATAGACTCTTCGAATTTATGATTTATGTATTGCGATTGATTATTTGTATTCCAAATAAATATTGAATGATTCATTCGCGAACGAAATGGGGACAATCCAACATCCGTAAGGGAGGACGCAAAATGGCAACGTTGAAAGAAAAATTGGCGGGTAAAATTCCGGCTCTGCGCGAGGAAATGAAGGACCTCGTTTCCAAACACGGAGATAAAGTCGTCTCCGAGGTAACCATCAAACAGGTCTTTGGCGGAATGAGAGGCGTGAAGAGCCTAATTTGCGACACGTCGTTGGTGGAGCCGGATAAAGGCTTGATCATTCGCGGAAGGCCAATCATAGAATTGGACGACAAATGGCCGGAAGAGATTCTTTATCTATTGATGACGGGAGAATTGCCCGATAAAGAATCGTTTGAAGAGTTGAAAAAGGAACTTTCCAGCCGCAGCGAAGTTCCAGGATACGTTTGGGACGTCCTGAAAGCCATGCCGCCGGATTCGCATCCGATGACGATGTTGGATACGGCGATTCTCGTGATGCAGCGGGAATCGCTTTACGCCGCCCGTTACGCCGACGGGATGAAGAAAGAGGAATATTGGGAGCCGACGCTGGACGATTTCTTGAATTTGATCGCTCGCTTGCCCGCCATCGCCGGATACGTCTATCGGTTGCGGTTCAACAAAGGACCCCGCATCGAGACCGATCCCAATTTGGATATGGGCGCCAATTACGTCAAAGCGCTGGGACTGGAAGATCCCAATGGGGAATTCACTCAGCTGATGCGGCTCTACCTGACGCTGCATTGCGATCATGAAGGCGGCAATGTCAGCGCGTTTACGGCGTTCGTCGTCGGTTCCGCGCTTTCGGATCCCTATTACGCCGTGTCGGCGGGATTGAACGGTCTGGCGGGACCGCTGCACGGACTAGCCAACCAGGAATGCCTGCGTTGGGTTATCATGATTAAAGACAAATTCGGCGGCGTGCCTTCGGAAGATCAAATGCGCGATTTCACGTGGGAGACGCTCAACAGTGGGCAAGTTATTCCGGGATATGGCCATGCCGTGCTGCGCGCCACCGATCCGCGCTACACCTCGTTCTTGAAGTTCGGCAAGAAGCATTGCCAGGACGATCCCATCTTCCAGATCGTCGAACGGCTATTCAACGTAGTTCCGACGGTTCTGAAGCAGATCGAAAAAATCAGCAATCCCTGGCCCAACGTCGACGCGGGTTCTGGTTCGCTGCTTTATCATTACGGTCTCATGGAATTTTCCTATTACACGGTTCTATTCGCCGTCTCCCGCACGCTGGGCTTCGCTTCGCAGCTGACGCTGGCCCGCGCGCTGGGACTGCCGATCGTGCGGCCCAAATCCGTCACCACGGAATGGCTCAAATCGCAAATCGGTTAAGGCAAATTTCTTCGTATTCTCATTGGATAAAAAGCAAAGGGCGGCGCGAGAGCCGCCCTTCGTTTTGAATAACGATAAGAAGATACTAACAACTAACTATTCTACCCTTCATTGTTTTTCTATATGAATAGAGCCAGCGTCTCGCCAGCCTTATAGTTACAAGCGGGACGCCTGTTTTACCCAATATTAACAAGTCGTACTGATGTCATTTTGGATTGGAACGCGGCTCGTCCGGCAGGAGGTTGGCGCGGGGTAACTGCTTTCCGTGCCGAAAACCGACAACGTAGACGAGTTGCCGATCGTCATCGATTGTGAACAGAATCGCATAATCGCCGTAGTCCAATTGGCGGATTTCGTAGGAACGATAGTTGTTCTCTGGCGCCAAACGGCAACGTTTGGGCAATTTTTCCAATGAATCAATTGCGTCCCACAGACCTTCCAGCCATCGTTTTGCGTTCAGTAATGCCTTTTGTTCGAACGCGATGTAGTGGACATGAGAACGGATTGCTTCATATGCTTGGTCTGTCACCTCAACGCGATGCCACAATCCCGTCATCGGTCAAGTTGAATCCCGATTTCACGGGCGATATCCTTAATTGCTTCGCGCATCGGTCGAGTGCGGCCCGCAAGGATTTCTTCCCTACTCTTATCAATCATCGCCAGGTTCGCGAGCAGTTCTTCTGCCTCGGTTAACCGGTCGTATCGTTCGGGACTCACAATATATCCATCAACCCTGCCGTGGTTAGTCACCATCACAGGCCGGCCAGTCTCTTTGGCTTGGTCGAACTTTTCTCGCAGATGGTCGCGCGCGTCGGTGAACGTGGTTACATCGCTGCTTCGCATGTGCAATTCCCTGTTTTAATTCTGTCCATGATTCTGTACATAAAATTATTGGCCGGTTCTGAAAAAAGTCAAGTTGCGTAAGGTAGGCTCAAAGCGAAGGGTAGCCATCCTTATTCTCCCCGTCTCAAAGTCTCAAAGACCCAGCGCGTTCAAATAAAGCTCGCCGGAAAAGACGATTTCCGCTCCACCTTGCAGCAGGAGTCTCCCATTGGCGGCGGTTACGGTAAGTTGTTCGCCGCCGGTAGTCGTAACGATGACGCTTTCGTCCGTCAATCCGAGAGCGCGTGAGATGAAGGCGGCGGCGCAGGCGCCAGTGCCGCAGGCGTACGTTTCCGCTTCGACTCCTCGCTCGTAGGTGCGCAATAGCAGGTGGTTTTTATCCTTGACCTGGACGAAATTGGCGTTGGCGCCTTCGGGCGCAAAAGCGTTATGATAACGCAGGGCGGGACCCATCTTTTTGATATCCACTTCACCGACTGGATCGCAATAAACCACGGCGTGGGGCACGCCCGCCGTGACGAAGTGGGCGTGGAGCGTTTTCCCTTCCGCTTCGATCTCCAAATTCAATTTCATATCGATCGCGGGCATCAATTGCACTTCCACCTGGCCGCTATCCGGAAAGACTCGGGCATGGACGGGACCGGCGTCGGTTCCCAGCGTATGCTCAGCGGGAGCGATGCCCAATTCGTAGGCCAACCGGGCGGCGCAGCGCGAGGCGTTGCCGCACATTTCGGCGCGCGAGCCGTCCGAGTTATAGAAATGCCAGCGGTAATCTACAGGCTCGCCGGCAGGCGCGTTTTCCAAAAAGAAAAGGCCGTCCGCATAGACGCCGAAGGCGCGTTGGCAGATTTTGCGCGCCCATTCCGGCATTTTCTCGACAGGCAGGGCCAATTCGCGGTTGTCGATAGCGACGAAGTCGTTGCCGCAGCCGTGCGCTTTATAAAAACGGATAGACGGGCCGAAATGGGGCGCCATAATATTTCCCTCGCGGTGAATATGGAATAAATGTATCTCGAAAAAGTTTTTTTTCAATCGTTTCTCGAAGGAGAAATAGCGGGCTTAGCCGAATGGATTTAAGCGCTTCCTGCATTCCGGTTATATTCTATTTGCAGGGAAATTCTTTCGGTTGTTCGTTCTCGCCCAATGTCATTACGAACGATTTTGCGTCGGGCGATACTCTGGCTTTGATATATTGTCCCGATTTATTAGGATTCAAATTGGCGATGAAATCGGGATCGGCATTGTCCTTGATGGGGATGTTGACATTCCAATGGATTTGATACAACGCCTTGCAATCCGGCAAGGCGCGCAAATCTTTGATGACTTGAGGACTGGCCCCTTTCCGGGGGCCGTTGCACATGACGGCGCAAGTCGGATTAATGCTTTTGAGGAAAACGGGGTTGTTGCTGAGATCCATGCCGTGATGGTTTACCATATAAAGATCGATCTCTCCTAATTTGTTCTTGGGGCAAACCAGGTCCTTTTCGACCATCCAGGTGATGTCGCCGCCGCAGAAAAATTGAAAATCACCGTAGGAAAGAAGCACGGCGAGGCTGTTGGGATTGTCGTCCTGCACAGGCGGACGATCCTGCGCCGAGGCGCATTCGGGATTGTCGGGACCGTCAACGGTGATAATTTCCTGCTTGGAGGCGACGCAGACCAGTTTCAATTGCGGACCGTTGGCGTCGTACTTCAAGGGAATAACCTCACCTGCTTTGAGTACTTTCGATTGTCCTTTGGAGGCTTTTTTATAGGCTTCTATTTGGATGGAATATTGTTGGGGATCTTCGGAGAAGTTTTCGTCGATGCCGCGATCGAGGAAATAGAGGATGGGAACCATTTCGCTGAGGGGCAGGATGGCCCCGAAATGATCCCGGTGCCAATGAGTAGTGATGCAATAATCGATCTGCGCCAATTGGGCGTGATTGACGAGCGCGTCGTAGATTCTCTTGGCGTCGCGGCGATCGTCGGTCATCCAGCCGGAATCGATCAGCATCGCTTCGCCGTCGGGCGTAGCGATCAGCGTAGCTGCTCCTCCCAAAACGTCTATGAAATAAATCTCCAGGTTGCGGCTCATGGCGGCGTTGGCTCCTAGCAAAAAGCAAATCATGAACATCCCCAAACGGCAATAAGTCATCTCCCATCTCCCTTCCTCCGAATTTTCCATTATCATACTGAGATAGCATGGGAAAGTCATGCTCTCTCTTTCGTTTCATAGATAGTCCAGCATAGGTTTTAAGACGGAAGTAGTACGTTCGGATTAAAATTGACGCATTGAATTTCCTGGAGGATGGAAAGGAGCGCCGCGCCATGCCGATGGTGGTTTTGATGTGCCGCATCGACGGTTTTTCCGGCGGCGTAGAACGGCATATTCTGCAATTGGCCAATCATTTGGATTGCCGCCGCTTCGAGCCGGTTGTGTGCGCCATCGCCAACCAAGGGGAACTCTACCGCATTGCCAATAAAGAGGGGATCGAGAAGGAATTCATCCCCATGCCCAGCCGTCTTGGCGTGGGCAGCGCGGCCCGCGTCTTGGCGGAAATCGCTCGGCGAAGAGGAGCGGGCTTGCTGCATACGTTTGGATTGCGCTCCAACGCCCTGGCCGCCCGCGCGCGGCAAAGCCTGGCTATTCCCTGGATCGTCCGTCTGCCCAATATTAATTCCACCGATTACGCCAATCCGCTGCGGGGATGGATATCCCATTGGTACAATAACCGCTTAATTCGCCGCGCGGACGCTTTGCAGGTCATCTCGCCTCAATTGCGGCAATATGTGGAAGGATGGAAACGTCCGCCGCGCCATATCTATCTTATCCGCAACGGCGTCGATCTGGACGAATTCGATCGTGAAGACGTTGCCTCCTCCATCCGTGATGACTTGCAGATTCCCTTCGACGCGCCGGTGATCGGAACGACGGGGCGGCTTGTTCCCGTAAAGGGATACGATCTTTTGATAGAGGCTTTCGCCGCCGTGCGGAAGCATTCTCCCGCCGCCCGCTTGGTCATTGTTGGGGAAGGGCCGGAGCAGGCGCGCTTGGAACGAATCGCTCGCCAGAAAGGAGTGGAAGACGCAGTGTGTATTGCCGGCTATACTCCCGATGTAAAACCCTATCTCGCCGCCTTCGATCTTTTCGTCTGCTCTTCCCATTCGGAGGGCGTGCCGAATTCCGTCTTGGAAGCGATGGCGATAGGTTTGCCGGTAATTGCAACGAAAGTAGGCGGGATGGAAAGCATCATCGAAGACAGACGGGAGGGAACGCTGATCCCGCCGGGAGAGGTGGGAGCGCTGGCGAACGCTTTGCACGTTTGGTTGCATCGCCGGGAGGAGTACATACGCATGGGGGAGTTGGCTCGAGCGCGGATTCGCCGGGAATTTTCGCTGGAACAAATGGTGAATGCGGTGGAGACTATGTACGATGAGGCCGTCGCCCGCTTCGCCGCCGATCAACGGTCTTCTTGAAGAAGGAAAAGACATCGTTATGAATGATACGCCGAAAGATTCGTCTTCCACCGAACGCTCTCTGGGATTTTCTATTATCATTCCCGTTTATAATGGCGAAAAAACATTGCCCGACACGCTGCGCAGCGTATCCAGCCTTGAGGGCGGCCCCTTTGAAATCGTCGTCGTCGACGACGGCTCCACGGATCGCACGCCGGATATCGCCCGCGAATATAACGCCGTAGTGGTAAGAATGGATCAGAACCAGGGACCGGCGGCGGCCCGCAACATGGGCGCGCGCTTCGCTTCCCATGACATCCTGGTTTTTACCGACAGCGATGTGCTGCTTCCCAAACGCCTGTTGGGGATAGTGGCCGGACATTTCAATAAGACCGCCGCCGACGCCGTGCAGGGCGTTTTTTCCGAAGTTTGCCCCTTCGCCAATTATTTTTCGCAATACAAAAATCTCTATAACCGCTTCGTCTTGACGAATCTTCCTGACTGGATCGATACGACGTTCACATCCATCACCGCCGTTCGCCGCGCCGCCTTCCTCGACAGCGGCGGGTTCGACGAAGGCATCCGCGGCGCTTCCGTTGAAGACCGCACGCTAGGGCGCAACCTGCGTAAAACAGGATGCCGCATCCGCCTGGATCGCTCCATCGAAGTGATCCATAACAAAAAACTGACATGCTCCGGTTTTATTCGCAATCAATTCCGCCGTTCCCGCGACCTCGCTAAACTAATGCTGCGCAACCGCTCCGAACCGCCGCTTCCGCCGTTGGAGCAGGACGCGGCGCCGGAAGTCCGTTTCGGCACCAACAGCCTTTCCACTATGCTGCGCATCCCCGCAGCATATTTGGGAATATTGTTTTGCGGCATAGCCTTTGCCGATCCCATTTTTCTCGTCGCCGCCGCTTTTTGGGCGCTGCTATTCCTGCATCTAATCGCGCCGTTGGAATGGCGTCTGTTGCGGCGGCGCGGCTTGTTTTTTGCTCTCAAGGGAATCCCCGTCAATTTTCTCGACGCCGTCGCAAGCGGTTTGGGGATTGCGGCGGGATTGTTTGATTTCTTCTTTTTAGGGAAAAAATTTTAACAGACGCGGACTTGGTTGTCTTAAAATTTATGGCGTTTGGCGCCGATATAACCTATTGACCGCGATGAAGGGATGTGAAAAACTTGTTTTCGCGAGAAAATATCGCATCGCGAATGGATCGGGGGAAGGAAAACGAAACAATTCTTATTCTCATGCGTATTAATACTAAGGTTAATCATTCAATGGGATAGGCGGCATAAAGTCTGAGTTTTTTTATCCTGCAAATCCTGGAAATCTTGGCCATCCTGATTCTGACAAAGAGTTGAATAATAACGGCTCAATCCTCAAACGCTGCAAGGAATCGTTTAAGATAAAATCATTTCTGAATGAAAAGAAAGGTAAACCCATGGCAGAACAGAATCTTACTCCTACCCAAGCCGCGGAAGAACAACCGGAAGAGATTCGGGATGACAAAATCCTCGTCCGCATGTGGCCCAAGACCCCCGTCCTTTACCCGATGGCCCTGCTGGCATTGATTTTTTGCCTGATCGGAACCTTCGCCGGTTCGAATCCGCATCTGCGGAATCTGAAGAAGAATATCGAAGCCGCTCCCGCCGCGCAGCAGGCGGAACAGGGAGAGACGGCGGCGACTGCCGCTCCCGCCGATATCGACTACAAGGAGGAAGTCGCCAAAGTATTTTCCGCCCGCTGGGTGGATAAGGCGATGGGCGTGATTTTCCTCATCGTATTGGCTTTTTCCTTATTTACGCTCTGCGTCGACCTGGAAATTCGTTGGGCGCTCTTTACCTTTACCGCCTGCATCGTCGTAGGATTGCTCTTTTATATCATAAACGAACGATGGGCTTTTCTGCCCGATTTTGTCCGTCATATCGCTTCCCTGACTCCGATCGCCACCCCGCAATTCTATTTCGTTATTTTCGTGATATGGGTGATTTTGATGATTATCTCCTTGGGCATCGTTCGTTTCCATTACGTGAGGATCGAATCCAACGAAGTGATCGTCGTAGGCGGACTGTTGGAACGTCAGCAGCGTTTTCCCACGATTCGCATGCAATACATCAAAGACATTCAGGACGTATTCGAGTATTATCTGCCTTTCGTGCGATCCGGACGTTTAGTTCTCACTTTTCCCGAACAACACGAATCCATCGTGATCGACAACGTCCTCAACATCGAAAAGGTGATTGAGAAATTGGATAAAATTTCCAGTACGCTTCAAGTATCCGATTCGCATAATTGAACGAACGGGGGGCGGCAAGGGCAAGGTTTTTTTGCCCTTGAGTAAATCCTTCGATTTGTGGATAAGATCGGACCAAGATCGGGGCGCTTCTTACAGCGCCCCGGTTTCTATGATAAGGCTGATTTTTTATCGAAATCGAAAACAATAGATAATCCGGATTCCAACAAGAATTTTTTCCATAGGCGGGGTGTTCAAAGTCCATTCGGCGATGGTCTCTTCCGTGATGCCGTGGTGGCAATTGCCGGGGCAATCCCAATTTAAGGGGAAACTGAGGATGGCCATTTTGGCGATGCGCTGAACTTCTTGAAAGGCTTCCTTCTGCTTGCCTCGCAGGTGTTCCCAAACTTGCAGCGCGATAAACAAGTCGTAGCGATCGTCGGAGATGGGCCAAGGCGTTTCGGCGGCGTTATGGCAATAAGTCAAGTTGGGCAGCGCATCCACAACATCCATCGCGTCCGCGCCTTCGACGATGGTTCTCTTATACGGTCCCAATTCCAATACGGTTTTAATGGGTAAATGATGAATAATCTCGATGACCTTTTGGAAATAATCCCAACGGTCGGCTTCGTAATAAGCATCTTTTTCGCTCAAGGCTTTGAATTGGGAGTATGTCAGCGTTCGGACGTTGGAAACGCCGAGAAAATGGATGTCGTAGATTAAATCTTGCCCCGCCAGCGGGTGATTTCCATCCATCGTGACAGAGTCGTCCGAAACTTGAGTAATGCGGGCGTTGACGGCGCGGCCGTCCTGAGTCTGGACTTGCAACTCCTGCCCCACGGCGGGGCGCATATCGCGGGGCAGTTGGCTGCGGTTTACGATCATTACCCATCCCGGACGGTAGGGGCCATAGGCTTTCGCCGCCGGAATGACGAGGTTTTTTTTCTCCCCCGGCTTCATTTCCAGAACGGCTTGTTCGAAGGCGGGCGAGGTTTGCTTCTCCCCGATAGTCAAAAGCAAAGGACGGCCGCCTTGCGTCGATTCGAAGACGGTTCCATCTTTTAACCGTCCCCGGTAATGGATTTTCGCCGTGTCTCCAGGTTGTATCTTCGCTGTTACTTTGTTCGGCTCTTCCATAATTTATTAAGGTCTTTCCAGCCGATCAGCCGAACGCCCTGCGATTCGATGTATTGCTTCATGCCAGGATTCGTAAAAATTTTGAAATCGGCGTTGCGCTGTTTGTGAGAGCCTGTTATCGCCTGCAATTCGTCCGATTCCTTGGACGGATGGATGATGAGTTCCGAAACGCCTGGCTTCAGATCGGCGATCAAGTTCCGGTAAAAATTCTCCGCTTCTTCCACGGGCGTATTTTTGATGGAGTAAAGAGCGTCCAGCAGCGGGACGCCTTGTTTTTGCAGCGTATCCGATATCTGAACCAATCCATCGCGAAGGTTATTCGCCTGTTCCAAAATCTGAGGCGTGGGATTGAAGAGCATGAAGGGAATATCGTATTCCTCGGCAACTTTCATGGCCGCCTGGATATATTCTATCTTAGCGTAGACGGTTCCCATATGCGAATCGAAATGGGTGGGCTTGATTCCAAAGGCGATGGCTTGGTCCAGCTGGGCGCGGATTTCCGCCTCAATCTCGGCGGCGCTGGCGGATTGAACCACCGATTCCACGTCCCGGAAAAGAAAGCCTTGCGGATCGAGCAGTCCTTTGACGAGCGCGCGCTCCGCTAAGGGTCCCCAGCGGTAGAACTTCCACTCGGAAGTATGCGTCAAATGAATGCCGAGATCGGCGTCCGGATGCTCCTTAGCGTAGGCGGCGATTTCGGGAAACCAAGGGCAGGGAACCATAACGCTGCCGCAAGTGATGATTTTCGTCTCCTGCGATTCTATAAAAGCGGCGTTGGCCGCATGGCACATGCCGATATCGTCGGCGTGCACGATCAACAACTTGGCGTCGGCGGGAAATCCCAATCTCTCCGCCACGGTTTGGGCTTGGACGTTAGTGATGGACATAAGGCTCAGAACGA
Organism: Candidatus Omnitrophota bacterium; assembly: GCA_040755155.1. Taxonomy (NCBI): domain Bacteria; kingdom Pseudomonadati; phylum Candidatus Omnitrophota; species Candidatus Omnitrophota bacterium. The sequence goes on from JBFMBP010000055.1 coordinate 10,285, forward strand.
TTCCGATCCAAAGGATGATTTGCCGCAAATTCATTATGGTCTTGTCCTTTCATGAAATAAATATTAATTCATTTCCATATCGAACTGCTTGAAAAGAAAAGCGTAGATATCGCTTTGCTCTTCGATGACTTTCGCCGTGGGTTTTCCTGCGCCATGCCCTGCTTTCGTATCGACGCGCAACAAAATCGGATTGACGCCGATGGCGTTGGCTTGCAGCGTAGCGGCGAATTTTTTGGAATGCGCGGGGGCGACGCGGTCGTCAGTGTCGGCGCAGGTGATAAGAAGTGGAGGATATTCCACACAGGTTTTGACGTTATGCAGCGGGGAATATTTGAAGAGATAGCGGAATTGTTCCGCAGACTTTTCCGCGTCGCCGTATTCGCCCGTCCAAAACTGGCCAACGGTGAATTTCTGAAATCGCAGCATATCCGTTACCGGAACCTGGCAGACAACGGCGCCGAACAAGTCGGAACGCTGCAATAGGCAGGCGGCGACTAGCAAGCCGCCGTTGCTTCCACCGTTGATGGCCAGCTTGGCGGGATTCGTATATTTGTTTTCTACTAGCCATTCGCCCGCCGCAATGAAATCGTCGAAGACGTTCTGTTTCTTCTCGAACATGCCCGCCTGATGCCATTCCCGCCCATATTCACCGCCGCCGCGCAGAACCGCCACGGCGTAAATGCCTCCCTGTTCCAGCCAAATCAGGCGGGAGAGCGAGAAACCAGGCGTCATGCTGATGTCGAATCCGCCATAGCCGTACAATAAAGTCGGATTGCCGCCGTCCAACGTCAATCCTTTTTTATGGGTAATAAAAAGAGGGATGCGGGTTCCATCTTTCGAATGATAGAAAACCTGTTTGGTTTCGTAATTGGAAAAATCGAATTGAACTTCCGGCTGGCGAAAAACGGATAATTCGTTTTGATCGATCAAATATCGGTAAATCGTCGTGGGATAGAGAAAGGAAGTGAAAGCGAAGAACATTTCAGGATCGTCTTCCTTGCCAGAGATGCCGCCCAGCGATCCTACCGCAGGCATTTCGATTTCGCGGAGGAATTTTCCTTCCAACGTATACATTTTCAAAACGTCATGCGCGTCTTTCAAGAAATTGACGGCGAGTTGATGGTTGACGATGGCAGCGCTGGACAGGATGTCTTCCTGCTGAGGCAGAATCTCTTTCCAACTTTCTTTTTCCGGATGATGGATATCGATGGCGACGATGCGGCTGCGCGGGGCGTCTTTATCTGTGAGAATGTAGAATACCGGCCCCGCATTTCCGACAAAATCGTACTGGGCGTCGCCTTCGTCCAATAAAAGTTGGAAAGGCGCGCCGCTTTCCACTTCGCGGCAGTAGATGCGGTTGGAAGCGTAATCGGAATAATGGACGTAGAGAATCAGATATTTTCCGTCCTCGGTGAGGAAGGGAGAGAATGTGAAATCCTTCTTGTCCGGGCGTTCGTAAACGAGAACGTCGCCGGATTGCGGCGTACCCAATTTATGCCAAAAAACTTTATTGTAGAAATTCTGCGCCTCCAGCGGCTTATCGCCGGGTTCGGGAAAGCGGTTATAGAAAAAGCCCGAATTGTCATGCTTCCAGGCGATCCCTGCGAACTTGCACCATTGGATCGCGTCAGCGAAATCCTCGCCGGTCTCCACATTACGGATTTTGATCTCCTGCCAATCGCTGCCGTGGCGAGATATGCCGTATGCCAGGTATTTTCCATCATTAGTAAAGGCTTGATTCGTCAAAGCGGCAGTCCCATCTTCGCTCAACTTGTTGGGATCGAGAAGAACTTGCGGATCGCTATCCAAACTTTTTTGCCAATAGAGCACAGATTGATTTTGTAAGCCGTCGTTTTTGCTGAAGAAATACCGCCCGCCTTCTTTCGTAGGAACGCCGTATTTGGGGAAATCCCACATAGTTGTCAATCGTTTTTCGATCTCGGGTCGCGATGGGATTTTTTCAAGATAAGATTGCGTGATTTGATTCTCCGCCTCCACCCAGGCTTGAGTATCCGGCGCGGCGGGGTTTTCCATCCAGCGGTAGGGATCGGAGACCTTGGTTCCGAAGAAATCGTCGATGACGGCCTCTCTTCGTGCGCTGGGATAGTTGATGGCTTCCTGTTTCTCCATGCCAATAGACTCCATGACCAACGCGAGGAGAAGAATCAACGCCAACGCCCCCCTGTCAATTTTCATAATAAAATAATTCGATTTTATTCGCCGATCTTTGGACAATGTTTTCCTCCTGACTATGCGTTTGTTTAATTTTAGGGTTCAAGTATGCTTATTGTATTGAATCGATCTCATGGGTATAGAGGAGGGAATTATGGGCCGAGGAGATTTGACGGGAAAGAAAGCTGTAGTAACAGGCGCAAGCCGGGGCATCGGCCGCTTTATCGCCAAAGGCTTGCATGAGGCGGGGGCTGCGGTGGCCATCACGGGAAGAAATATGGAGACGCTGCGTTTAGCGGCGAAGGCCATCGGCGAGCGCTGCCAGCCTTACGTTTGCGATCAGCGCGATCCCAAAGCCATCGAAGCCATGGCGCAAGCGGTATTCGACGGCATGGGAACGCCCGATATTCTGGTGAATAACGCAGGCATATATCGGGGCGCGCCGGTTTTGAATATGACATTGCAGATGTGGAATGAAGTCATCGAGACGAACCTCACCGGAGTCTTTCTAACCACGCGCGCCTTTTTGCCCGCCATGCTGCCCAAGGAGAGGGCGGATATTTTTATGATTAGTTCCATGAGCGGCAAAAAGGGCGATCCCGGCGCCTCTGCCTACTCCGCCAGCAAATTCGGCTTGCAGGGATTTTCGCAATCGCTGATGTACGAAGTGCGCAAGCATAATATCCGCGTGATGGTGCTGAATCCCAGCAGCGTGGATGTGGAAGAAGACGCGGGGAAGAAATACGGGCCGGGGCTGCATCTGCACGCCGCCGACATCGCCGATACTATCGTTCATCTCGCCTGCCTGCCCGGACGCACCATGATTCGTGATATGGATATTTACGGAACCAATCCATGATGCTAAAAACAGTGACAAGTGACAAATGACAAGTGATTAGTAAAAGAAATTCAGCGACTTATGAAATACAATCCACTCACCTTTTGGGTGATAAGGATGCTATTACGCATCATTATTTAAAAACAAGGATTAATAATCTCAAATCCATTGCCAACTGCCGTTTTTAGGATGAAAGATGGGAAAGAGAAACAGGCGAGACAAACAGGCGAAACGCCTGTTTTACCCTATTATTGAGAGAGGGGGGAAATAGGCGCGAAAAAAGGGTGAGAGATAAAATAGGATGTTGCGGGGGATAACCTCAAAAAGATAATCCCCTCGGAATTGAAAAAGCGATTTTTTAAAATTGGCAAACCGGGGCGGCAAGGCTCCGACATCTTACCTTTTTCTTTACTCTTTCTTGTCCGAGATGCAAGAGAAAAGATCGAGGATAGGAAAGATAAAATTTGCTTGCCGCCCTGCGGTTTGTTGCTACTTGTTTCTCAGTTTTCCGTTTTCGCCAAGGGGCTTCATGCCCTAAAGGCAAGCCGGTTCCCAGGCAATCGCTTCGCCATGCCAATCCCGATCTAGCGAAACGACTGTGAGTTCCACCCCCGCTACTCATTCACCGATGCTCATCCTAAAGGTTGAGCAAGGTTATCGACGATGCCATCCTCTTCTACTTCGCTATTTAGCGGCGAGTACGGCGGGGACTGCTCGGCGCGCGCCGTGAGAAGGTCCCTCTGTTATTAAGGGGAAGGCCGCAAATTTGGGACATTGAGACTGTGGGACTGTGGGACTGTGAGGGGTGGTGGGCTTTTATCTCACCCTGCGCGGCTATGATTTGGGATATGGACATTGATGGAACGAATCCCCAAAATAGAGCCTCGTCCGCCCAAAAATACTTGCCATTTATGGAAATGAGAGTATTATATTACTTTATGCGGATACATTGATATATTAAAATAAGTAAGGAAAATTCATGAAACATTCCGTACGTTTCGAAGAATTTTTGCAAGAAAGAATCGCCGTCTTCGACGGAGCGATGGGCACCTCGATCCAAAAATTAAACCTGTCTCCTGGCGATTTCGGAGGAACGCAATTTGAAGGCTGCAACGAGCATCTGGCTCTGACGCGCCCGGACGTCATCGGCGGCATCCACCGCCGCTTTTTGGACGCAGGAGCCGACGTAATCGAAACCAATACCTTCGGCAGTACGCCGCTGGTGCTGGCGGAATACGGCCTGCATGGCCGGGCGTTGGAAGTTACGCAAGCGGCGGCGGATATCGCCCGCCAGGCGGCAGACGAATACTCTACGGCCAACCATCCCCGTTTCGTAGCGGGATCGATGGGACCGACGACGAAGTGCATCAGCGTTACCGGCGGCGTTACTTTTGCGGAGTTGATCGATAACTTTCATCTCCAAGCCAAAGGATTGATCTTAGGCGGCGTGGATTTGCTGCTCCTGGAAACTTGCCAAGATACGCGCAACATCAAGGCAGGGATTATCGGAATCAATAAAGCGCTGGAAGAATTGAACGCCGATCTGCCTATCATGGTCAGCGGAACCATCGAACCGATGGGAACCATGCTGGCGGGACAGGGCGTCGAGGCGCTCTATGCATCGATGGAACATGCGCGCCTGTTGGCGATCGGCTTGAACTGCGCCACCGGCCCGCGCTTCATGACCGATCATATCCGTTCGCTGGCGGGCATGGCGCAATGCGCCGTCAGCTGCATTCCCAACGCCGGACTTCCCGACGAGGAAGGGCGCTACAACGAAACGCCATCCACCCTCGTTTCCGTATTGCAGCATTTCGTCAATGAAGGTTGGGTGAATATCCTCGGCGGCTGCTGCGGAACCGCGCCGGAGCATATCGCCGCCATTGCCCAAATGGCGCAAGGCAAACAACCGCGCCAAGCCAGCCCGGCGACGCGTTGGCATGTTTCCGGCATCGATTATTTCGAATTCGATGCGGACAATCGTCCCGCTATCGTGGGCGAGCGCACCAATGTCATCGGCAGCCGTATGTTCAAGCGCCTGATCGCGGAAGGAAAGTTCGAAGAAGCGTCGGAAATCGGGCGCAAACAGTCGCGCAGCGGGGCGCAGATTTTAGATGTATGCCTGGCCGATCCCGACCGCGACGAAACGGAAGATTTACGGAATTTTCTCGACCGGCTCGTCAAAAAAGTCAAATCGCCGCTGATGATCGATTCCACCGACGCGGAGGCCATCGAAACGGCGCTGCAATATTGCCAGGGCAAAAGCATAATCAATTCCATCAACCTGGAAGACGGCGAAGAACGCTTCAAAAAAGTCGTCCCCATCGCCAAGAGATATGGGGCGGCGTTGATCGTAGGCTGCATTGACGAAGACCCGCAACAGGGAATGGCGGTAACGGCGGAACGGAAACTGGCGATCGCCAAGCGCTCCTACGATCTGCTCGTGAATCAATACGGCGTCAGGCCGCAGGATATCATTTTCGATCCGCTGGTGTTCCCCTGCGCGACGGGTGACAAGAATTACATCGGTTCCGCCGAGCAGACGATTTTAGGCGTCAAAGCCATTAAGAAAGATCTGCCGAATGCGCTGACTATCCTTGGCGTTAGCAACGTTTCCTTCGGATTGCCGCCGGCGGGACGCGAAATTCTCAACGCCGTCTTTCTCTATCATTGCACCAAAGCGGGCTTGGACCTCGCCATTGTCAATTCGGAAAAATTGGAGCGTTACGCCAACATATCCGCCGAAGAACGCAAGATGGCGGAAGATTTGCTTTTCAACCGGGGAGACGATCCCGCTTCCGTATTCGCCGCTTTTTATAAAGATAAAAAAACGAAAGTGGCGGCGCCGAAGGAAAACCGCACTTTGGAAGAACGCCTGGCCGCCGCCATCGTCGAGGCGAACAAGGAAGGCTTGGCGGACGATCTCGACGAAGCGATGCAAAAATACTCGCCTCTGCAAATCATCAACGGCCCGCTCATGGCGGGAATGGACGAAGTGGGGCGGCAATTCGGCGCCAATGAATTGATCGTGGCCGAAGTGCTGCAAAGCGCCGAGGTCATGAAAGCCGCCGTAGCGCATTTGGAGCCGTTCATGCAAAAGTCGGACGCCCAGTTGAAAGGAACCATCGTTCTGGCCACGGTGAAGGGCGACGTTCACGATATCGGCAAGAATCTCGTGGATATCATCCTCTCCAACAATGGCTTCAAGGTCGTCAATCTGGGCATCAAAATTCCGCCGGAAGAACTGATTAAAGCCTGCCGCGAGCATCAACCCGATATCGTCGGCCTCAGCGGACTCTTGGTGAAATCGGCGCAGCAGATGTCAGTAACGGCGCAGGACCTGCGGGATGCAGGCGTTGACATTCCGCTATTAGTAGGCGGCGCGGCGCTCACCAACCGCTTCACGCGCACCAAGATCGCGCCGCAATACGGCGGACTGGCCGCCTATGCCAGCGATGCCATGAGCGGCTTGGCGTTGGCGAATAAGATTATTGACGAAGAGAAATGCGCCGAGTTGATGACTAATCTACAAGCCGAAGACGAAAAACTGGCGGCGACCGCTCAGATCAAAGAATCTCGGGCGGAAAAAGAATCCAGCGGAAAAACCATTGCCATCCGCCGCGATATCGATATCCCCGCGCCGCCCGATTTCAAATTGCATATATTGAAGGATATCGCTTTAGATGAGATTTTCCCTTATATCAACCAACAAATGCTTTTAGGCAAACATCTAGGCTTGCGCGGGCCAGTGGATCGGATGTTGGCGGATGGCGACGAAAAAGCATTAGAATTGCAGCGAACCGTCCGCGCCATGCAGGATGAAATAATCGAAAAACATATCCTCCAATCCCGCGCTGTTTTTCGATTTTTCCCCGTCCGCAGCGAGGGCGACGCGATTCTTATCCTCGATTCCAACCGTTCCAGCGTCATCGAGCGTTTCGATTTTCCTCGCCAAACAAATGGTGCGCGTCTCTGTTTAAGCGACTTTGTCTCGCCGAATGGAGAAGATTGCGCAGCGCTCTTCGCCGTTTCCTGCGGCGGCCAGGAAGTCAAGGAATGGTCGGAGCATTACAAGAAAAACGGCGATTTTCTAAAATGCCACATGCTGCAATCCATCGCCATCGAAAGTGCGGAAGCGTTGGCGGAATGGCTGCACGAGCAAATCCGCCGCATGTGGGGCTTCCCCGATTCGCCGGACTTAAATCTGCGCGATCGCTTCCACGCGAAATACCGCGGCCTTCGCGTAAGTTTCGGCTATCCGGCCTGCCCGCGCATGGAAGATCAAGCGCTGCTATTTTCTCTGCTGGATGTGGAGAAGAACATTGGCGTACGCTTAACGGATGGCTATATGATGGAGCCGGAATCTTCGGTTTCGGCGTTAGTCTTCCATCATCCCGACGCGCGTTACTTCACGATTTCCGAAAAAGATATGCAAGCGTTCGAAGAGAGACAAGGGGACTGGGCGACAGGGAGACTGGGCGACAGGGGGACTAGGGGATTTGGGGACAAGTCTCAAAGTCTCAAAGATGCGTCAAGAAGAGAAATACTGTCATGAAGGAATGGCTATCCGTATTTTCGCTATGTCTAATCGCTCTTATTTTCCCGCCGCTTCTTCGCTGCGAAACGGTCCAAATTGCGCTGCTGCATACCAATGATTTTCATAGTAATTTCTTGCGCGCCGACGCCGTTGTAGCGACTGTCGAATCGCTGCGAAAGCAATACCCCCATTCCCTATTATTCGACGCGGGAGACATGTTCGAAAGTAAAAATCCCAAAGCGCTTTTATCGCGGGGCGAGGCCATAGTGGAGTTCATGAACCGGGCGGGCTATGACGGCATGACGCTGGGCGATAACGCCTTCGACGGATTTGCTTTGGAGGATATCCAGCGCTGTATGAAGCGCTTTCGTTTTCCCGTTCTTTCCGCAAATTTAATTATCGCCGAATCGAACGAGCCGCTGGCGCTGCCGTATTGGATTTTCTCTTGCGGTAAGGCGTCGGTGGGCGTTATTGGCGTATACGATGAAGAAAATCTTTCCCCAGCGGGAATCGCCGTCGCCAAGGCAAAACCGGTGGTTCATTATTATGTCGAGAAATTGAAGGATAAAGTGGATTGCCTCGTCGTCCTTAGTCATGAAGGACTCGATAAAGACCGCAAAATGGCCGATAGCGAAAAAGGCATCGACGTTATCATCGGCGGCTCGTCGAACGCGGAATTGTTTACGCCGGAAGTCGTAGGAGAATCCTTAATCGTTCAGGCGGGCAGTTTAGGGAAATACGTCGGTGTCTTAATTCTGCATGTAGATTTGGATAAGAATAAAATTCGAACGTGGAAAGGATGGCTGCAACCGACGGCGAATGAATGAGGTCATACGCTTTTGATATAGACGCTTTATAAATTCCTCTCCCAAGATGGCTGATCTTTACCCACAATTAGGAGGTATTTTATCAAGGGCAAAAACAACCTTGCCCGGGCGCCCTATTATTCAAGGAAAGAAGGAATGTTTTATTTTTTCGTCTTTGAATCGCGAAAACACGAAAGGGCGCGAATTCCACGAATTATTTGAATCGCGGATTTACGGATTCATTGGCTTTCACGGAAAAAATCTATCCTTTCGATATTCACTGCGCCCTTCATCAAGACTTTATCATTTTTTTTGCGTCAACACGATTCTATCCAAGAATCGCCATCCCAAAACATCCTTATGTCCTTTCAGCCAAGTCTCCCATCTTTCGTTTCAATGTACGCAGCGTTGGTTACTTTCCTGTTGTCCCCTAAATCCTATAAACTAACCCGAAGTTCCCCCCCCTCAAAAGTCATAAGTATATAATACTTTAGAGCGTTTCAAGATTGGGTAAATACTATTCTCTGGTTGTTTGACTGAATCAGACAAGCGGTAGTAAAGTCAACCCCGTTTCGAGCATTTTTACAAGTTTTTTAGCTCATATTAGGATGGCCGTGGATTTTCAGGATAAAAAAATCCTGGTCATCCTTTAAACCTGGATATCCAGATTCAGACAATGTCATCGCGCATAAAAAGGCATTGGCATATGGTCTACTTTGATTACTCTTCTTATCTATGCAATCCTGAAATGCGCTAGGCTTTGAGACAATCTACTACGACTGCCGTTATTGAAATCATCCCGTCTTGCAAAAGGACGAGAAAGAAGAAGGCGATCAAGAGCAAGAACATGTTAAGAGGAAGAGGAGACATCGGCGATATTTTTCGGCGATTCGCTTCCATTCTCGGAGGATGAAACACCAGACGCCGCCGCTGCCTTTTTGATTCTTTTCCCTTTCGTTTCGAACACTTTTTTATAAACAACCGCCAGTAAAAATTCGATATGATGATTGGGCCGTTTGAGAACTTTTTTTCGAAACTTTTCGAACTCGATTTCCTTTTTCAGTATTTTAGAAGGGTACGCATATCTGAATTTGATCAATTTCGAGCGTACAAGATGGACTTCTTCGCGGCTCAAATCGAATCTTGCAAAGAGTTCTTCCAACTCCTCCCAATCCGAAACTTGTTTACGCCTAAGCACATATTCTCTAAACAAGTATTGGGCGATATAGACAAAAATGACAGCAACGACAAGGATGATGACGGGAAGCAGCCAATTGCCAAAGGACTGCGTTGGCGTCAAAGACCTATCGTCTTTCTCCGCCATTAGGATAATAATCGAGATCCAATTCATCTTTCTACCAACCATTATTGGCGAAATCGCCGGATGCCCCCAACCCCAGGCCGAACCGAATTCTTAATAATTGTTGGCGAATCCGATCTTTCCTCGAGTTATTAGACTTTCGTCCATAACTCCCGATTTTTTATTCTGTTCAACGCTGTTTTCAAAGATCGATATTACATATTCAATCATTTATTATAACGCAATTTTTATATGGTATAAAGATATTTTTTTTAAAAATTCCGAACCTTTTTACGCATCCCTTCAAATGGCGATCGTTATACAAGATGCAAACTTTTCGCCAATTGTTTGGCTTCGAGGATTTCCGAATAGCGCATAGGCCGGTCGATCTCGGCGCATTCGCTGGATTTCCAGCAAGGATGGTATTGCCCCATGACGTTGATATGCGTGCAGGGCGATATCTCCTCGATTAAAAAGCGAAAAACGTCCTTCGTGCCTGCGAAACCGTTCGGCAATACCAAATGCCGCACTAGAAGGCCGCGCTTGGCGATTCCGTTCTCGTCCATTATCAAATCTCCAACCTGGCGATGCATTTCCTTAATGGCCCGCCGGGCGATTTCGGGGTAATCTTTGGCGCCCGACAAGCGTTCCGCCGCTTCGGATTCCCAATACTTGAAGTCGGGCATGTAGATATCCACAACGCCATCCAGCAATTGCAACTCCGCCAGGGAATCGTAGCCGCCGGAATTGTAAACGATGGGCAAACGGAAACCTTTCTTCGCCGCTAGCGCCAAAGCGTCCAAAATTTGCGGGATAATATGGGAAGGCGTAACCAGATTGAGATTATGGCATCCGGCCTGTTGCAAACCCAGCATGAGCCGGGCGATAAGACTGTAATCCATTTCCTCCCCTTCCCCGCCTTGGCTGATGGAATAATTTTGGCAAAAAATGCAACCCAAATTGCAGCCGGAAAAAAAGATCGTTCCAGAACCAGCGATTCCGCTGATGCATCTTTCCTCGCCGAAGTGAGGAAAAGCGGAAGAAACTACAGCATTCGCGCCTATACGGCAAAAACCTATCTGGCCGTGAACGCGATCCACGCCGCAGGCTCGAGGACAGAGAGAACAGGCTTCCAATAGTTTCCATGCTTCCCGCGCTCGTTCTTTCAGAAAATCCGCATCCAGCGGCTTATCCATCCTAGCAACTCTTTCCATATATATCATTCGCCAATTCGCTCAAGCATGGATAGCCAATCCTTGTCATTGGAAACGTTCCATCGCTCCAAATCCTCCAACGTATCCACGTCATACCATTTGGGCAGCAATTCGAAACTAGCGCCGATCTCCACGGCTTTTCGCCGGGTAACGTTCAAGACCTCGTTCGTCGACCAGGGGACTCCTTCGAAGAGTTCCGGCAGAAAACGGGACAATCCGATTAAGTAATAACCCCCATCTTCCGTCGGACCGATTACAGCATCCTTGGTCAGGAGAATATCGCAGGCTTGTTCGATATACTCCAACGGCAAATCGGGACTGTCGGATCCTATAGCGATGACGCGGCGCCGCTGCGGCAGCCAATAGGCAAAGCCGCGTTGCAAGCGTTCGCCCAAATCGCCGGGCGGCTGGGCTAGATAACGAAAATTTTCTCCCAACCATGCGCGCAGGCGTTCCTCCTCTTCGGGGGGATCGAAATAAACCGTAAAATCCACTCCAGGAATCCGCGAGAAGCGTTGGACGCAGGTTTGGGCGATTTCCCGATAAAATCTCGCCGCTCGATCGTATCCAATTTGTTTTCCCAGCCGGGTTTTTACTTTGCCTTCTTGCGGATATTTTACGAATAGGAAAAGGCTGGCGCGATCCATAATCATGACGAAAGATTTCGTTCTATCCTATCTTTCCCGTTTCATCGGCGCTAAAAACTTCTTATTAAGAGAAGGATTCGTCTCTCTTCTTTTAACGGCGTTCCTTCTCGTCGCCGCCGGAGATTCGCCCGGCGCCGAAGAACAAGCGCCCTTGGGCGCCCCCGCGCTGCTTTTCCCCGCCAATGGCTCCAAAATGCTTTTCCCGGGAACCTATACTCTTATTCCCTTCGCCTGGTCGGCGGTGAATGACGCCACGGCTTACGAGATTAATGTTATAGTTCGCATTTCCTCCAAGGAATTTCGTCCCGCTGCGCAAACCGTCACTCCGGCGACTTCCGTTTCCTTGAACTTGAATCTCACCGTGCGGGAAAGCCAGGCTCAAGTTCAATGGACGGTGCGGGCTTTGAATGAATACGGAGCAGGAATCCTAAGCGAAATGTCCGCTTTTACTTTTGGTTTGGATTCAGGAACGCCCATCCCCGATTTGACGCCCCTACCCACGCCGCCGCCCACCGCCACTCCAACACCGCCTATGCCGCCACGGCTTCTTTATCCAGAGGACGGCGCTCAAATCGACGCTCTTACCGCCTTGCAAGGCGTAACCTTTTCCTGGGAACCGGTGGTTGGCGCTTATACCTACCAATTGACCGTTTATGAAGATAATCAGCCCTTCTTTCAGCAACCATTGAAGAGTATGCAGCACAGCGTCATTATCTCTCAACCTATTCAAAAGGCATATCAATGGGACATACGTTCGATCAACAGCGCCAACACCATAGGAAAATCATCCGGACGGCGATCGTTCCGCGTCGGCGAGGGCATTTATCCTACGCCTACGCCCTATCCCGTGTCTGTGGATATCAACCATAACGGAAAATTGGATGCGGAAGACCTTTACCGTTTCGCGGCGAATTACGGCGCCAACGATCCCAAGACCGATTTCGACCATACTGGCCTTAACGATGCTAACGATCTCATTCTTTTTATCGACCTCTACCAAGCGGCGAGACGTTAGGGCAATTTAGATTATCTCAATCTATTTCAAGGGCAAAAACAACCTTGCCCTTGCCACCCGGCGACCTCTACCAAATGGAGAGACGCTAATCCTCCCCATCCGGCGACAAGCCGTTCGCTACTTGGATAAGTTGCGCTAGGATGCTCACGGCGATTTCCGCCGGAGTATGCGCTCCAATGGGCAATCCGATAGGCGCAGCGGCGCGTTCGATCTGTTGCGGCGTAAATCCTTCCTTGACCAAGTCTTCTTTAATTTTAAGGCATTTCTTGCGGCTGCCGATCATCCCTACGTATTTAGCGGGGGTTTTGAGCGCATCGCGCAACAACTGGCCGTCATGTTCGTGCCCATAGGTCATGATGACAATGTAATCCTCTGGCGTTGGTTTGAGCAATTCTATCGCCTGGCCGAAGGGAGCGCAGTGGACTTTGACGCGCGGCGAAAATAGCGCCGGATCGGCGAATTCCCGGCGATCGTCGAAAACGGCGATGGTAAAATCGAATTCCTCCGCCATTCGCGCCAGCATTCGACCGACATGCCCGGCGCCGAATATCAACAGCCTCGGCGCCGAACCGATCCGCTCCAAAAAAACGCTTGCTTCCCCGCCGCAAATCCCGACGCCGCTTCCGGGAACGTCGTCATGAAGAACGATGCGAATCAGTTTCGGCGCGCCCTCCGCCAAAACTTGCAGCGCCTCTTCAATCGCCTGCTTTTCCAAGGCGCCGCCGCCGATGGTTCCATCAATGGTACCGTTGGGATAGACAATCATGCGGGCGCCGGGCTTCCTCGGCGTTGAGCCACGGCATTCCACGATAGTAGCCAGCGCAGCGGGACGGCCTTCGCTGACGATTTCTTGGATTTTACCGAAAATGGACTCCATAACGACGCTCCTTAGCCATTCATCGTTCGCCAGCGGGAGAAGAATAGATGCGAGTTTTCACATTTACTTTAGTTTAAGGATTATTATAGTATAGACGATCTTGCATTATATTCGATTATTCTCAGAGAGGCGGAACCTTCCATGAAACATTGCTAGACTCGTCGCGGCTTCTTCGGCGAAGCCGCCGCCCTAGCTCTTTTTCCCCTATTGTCTTCCAGTGAAGAGAAAGCGGGTGTGCTCGATTTCCCGCTCGTCGATTTTTACGTCCATCTTGACGATGTAGTCACTTTGGAAAAAGCCTTGGAAATCTCCAAGGAACGCGGAGTGAAGTTCGGCATCGTGGAACACGCCGGAACTAAGGAAAACAAGTATCCCCACCTCATCAGCAATGACGAAGAGTTGAAAAGTTATATTGCGAAGTTGGAGGGTAAACCTGTCTTTAAAGGCATCCAAGCCGAGGGGTTGGATTGGCCGACTTGCTTCTTCAAAGAAACCGTCGCCCAATTGGATTACGTCCTTTCCGATACGCTCACTTTCCATGAAAAGAACGGCCAACGCGTTGAATTGTGGCGTCCGTGGGTGAAAGTAGAAGACAAACAGGACTTCATGGACCGCTATACCGATTTCAACATCCGTAACAGGTCAGCCATGTGAAGTAAGATTGTGGCGGTAAGAGAGCCGCTAGCAAGAATTTTCAAGAATAAATTATACCGACCGTTACTTCGAACCCGGTTCAGAAGTTATCCATATATGGATCAAAACCGGAAAGACGCCATCCGCCAAATCGTCGTGGAACTGCTGCGTTCGGGTCCCGCCTTGCCGGAGTCGAAGGCCAAAGAACTTTCCGTCAAACTGATGGCGGAGGGCAAGGAAGCCCTCGCCTATCTTCTGCTGGAAATCGCTCGGCATGGGAAGGAAACCAGTCCCTCCACGCCCTCGGGCATGATTCCTCCCTACCAGAAAGCATCCGCGCAAACCGGCCAGAAGAAACGAAAGAAGAAAGCGGGAGGGCAATAAGGCCATGCGGGGGCGCGCCGTTCTATGCCGGAGAAGATCGGCCGCCGGGAAGAACATCGGCTGGTTCATTGTCCCGATTGCGGCGGACCGCTCCAACAATGCAACGGCGAGAACAGTGTTCGTTCGCGTATCGTCGAGGACATTCTCGCCGACATTCGACCGGAAGTTAAGGAGCATCTCCTGCACCGTGATTACTGCCCGCGATGCAAGAAACTGGTGGAACCCAAAGTGGAGGCGGACTTTGACGAAATCCACGATTGGCAACCGCTTGGTGGTTTTGACGGCCTATTGGCATTACGCGTTGGGGATGACGGCCGCGCAAATTCTGGACAATCTCAATTACCACTTGCAGTTTGCGTTGACGTAAGGAGGTCTGATTCAGAAATGGCATCAGTTGCGAATCATCCTGCTGGTCTGGTATGAAGACCTGGCCGCCGAGATCCCGAAATCGGCGGTGTTGCGCGGAGACGAAACGGAATGGCGGCTCAACGGAGAGACGCATTGGCTGTGGTGTTTTTCCAACGGTCAGACCACTTTTTCCGTTATGGATCGCGAAAAAGCTAGCGTGAGTTTATTATAAGACTGAAGTTTCAGAATCGATAGAGAGCCGTAACCAATTGATTTATAGATGGTTACGGTTTTCTTTTTCGCCGTTTGTTATGTATACACTGAATTAATTTTGCAAA
>JBFMBP010000056.1:0-25116 GCA_040755155.1 Candidatus Omnitrophota bacterium
ACGTCGATCCCCGCATCCCATGGCTTTACAACTTCAAACTTGACTTTCGCTTTCGCTAACCGTAGAGTCAAATTTTCTCCCCCTTATAAATCCTTGAAGATTGGGAGAGGTTAGGTGAGGGTTGATATTAGTGAACTTATTATTCCCTCACCCTAACCCTCTCCCAGAGGGCGAGGGAATTGATATGCAACAATCCTAACGCAGATTAGTCTACTGCTGTTTGTCTTTCACATGGATATGGTAAAGATACGCGTCTTCCAGGTTCGGTTCCACGGAATTCGCCGATGAGCCGGGGGGATCGTTCGAAACGATCCGCATCCGTATGCCGTCGGCTGTATGCGTTTGTCCCGCGACGACGTAATGGCTGCGAATGTATCGCCATTCGTCCTGGTTTTCAAAGACGGAATATTCCCATACCTTGCCTCTGGCCGTAGCGACCAAATCGTCCGGCGATCCTTGATAGAGAATCTTGCCTTCGTTGACCAGGGCCATGTGGCGGCAACTGTGGGCGACGTCTTCGACGATATGCGTGGAAAGAATCACGATCCGGTCTTTCGCCAATTGCGCGAGAAGATTGCGGAAGCGGACGCGCTCCAGGGGATCGAGTCCCGCCGTCGGCTCGTCTACAATAAGAACCTTGGGCGGCGAGACGAAAATTTGCGCCAGGCCGATGCGGCGCATCATGCCGCCGGAAAATTGGCCGACGGGCACTTTTTCCCGATCCAGAAGATTGACCATCTCCAAGGCCCGCAAGATCGCTTCCTTGCGTTCTTTTTTTTGCTTCATGCCTTTCAGGAGTGCGAAATATTCCAAGTATTGATAGGCGGTCATGTGGGAATAGACGCCGAAATGCTGCGGAAGATAACCGATCAATTTTTGCGCCTTTTTCGCTTCGCTTTTCATGTCGTAGCCGCAAATGGACAAATAACCCCGCGTCGCCTGGTCGATGCCGGCGATAAGCCGCAAGAGCGTCGTCTTACCCGCGCCGTTAGGACCGAGCAGTCCGAAAAGTCCCGGTTGGACATCTAAGGAAACCATATCCAGCGCTTTGATGCGGGCGCGGGTGGATACGGCGTCGGGCGCCGCCGGTTGGGGGATAAAGCCTTGAACCGGAGAAAGCGACGCCGATCGAAAAACCCGCGTCAACGATTTTCCCCACGATTCCAAGCGGCTGGGCGGATAGATGCGGGTCAAATGGTCGA
This sequence comes from Candidatus Omnitrophota bacterium, assembly GCA_040755155.1. Lineage (NCBI taxonomy): Bacteria > Pseudomonadati > Candidatus Omnitrophota > Candidatus Omnitrophota bacterium. Next base: position 1,203 of record JBFMBP010000056.1, read on the forward strand.
TATCGATCAGGAGCGGTTCTTCGCGAGGCGGCTTGATGCGATAGGCCGTCAGCTCCTGGCGCTTCTCCATGCGGCGCTTGCGGCTCCAAAAGAATAATAGCCAGCGAAAACTCGTCATATATCGGGAGCAGCGGGAAAAGAGGTTGGCGAGGTCTTCGACAATGAAATAAAAGCCGGGGACGATAACCAGAGTCAATATGGTCGAACTCGCCAAACCGCCGATGACGGTGATGGCGAAGGGCACCCATTCCTCGTCGCCGCGCCAGGAGAGCGCCATCGGTAAAAGTCCCAAAATCGTAGTGAGGACGGTCATGAAGATGGGCCGCAGGCGGGTATAGCCAGACATCATGATCGCCCGTTCCCGCGTAAAGTTCTTTTCCCGGCGCAGATGCCCGGCGAAGTGAACGAGCAGAATAGCGCTGTTGGGCAGCATCCCGATTAGAAAGATGCAGCCCAGCCCCGCCAATTCCGTGAAGGGCGTATTCGTCAGTAACAACGCCCAGACGATGCCGATGATCGAGAGGGGGATTGCTCCCATAATCACCAGGGGTTGGCTGAAAGATTCGAAAAGGGCGGCGATGCACATATAAGTGAGCAACATAGCGAGATAGACGATCGTTTTGATCGCTTTGATGCCTTCATCCCACGTGCGCGTTTTGCCGCCCAGGGTGATGCGGTATCCCGCCGGGGTGGGATAGGCGGCGATGACTTCCTTGACGGCTGCCTCAATATCTCCGTAATTGGAAGTCGCGGCGGTTTGAAAGCGGATGCGTCCGATGCGTTCCCGGTCTTCCCTGGCGATATTCGCCATGCCTCGGCGAATATCCAGCCTTCCCAATTCTTCCAGCGTTACGGTGGAATTCAGGGAAGGCGAGAAGATGGGGACTTGCCTCAATTCTTCAAAGGTAATGCCTTCCATATCCGAGTCTTTGTCTTTTACTTTATCCAATTCGGCGGGATTTTCGATCTGGGTGAAGATGATATCGATTTCGTCATCCCCTTTTTTCATCTGGATTTGCGCAAAGTCGCTTCGCCTTTGTGAGACTTGGATGGATTGGGCGACGAGTTGAGGCGTGATTCGTAGAAGGGCCGCCGCGTCGCGGTCCATTCTGAATTGGGCTTCCAGAGGGCCGGGTTCGTTTTCACTGGCGACGTCGCGTACGCCGGGAACTTGGCCAAGGACTTCGGCCAGATTTTCCGAGATAGCGTCGATTTGGTTGTATTCCGGACCGCGAATTTCAATCAATCCTCCGCGTCCGGTATCCACGGGCGGGGCTTCGTTTTCGCCCCGCGCGCGGGTGTAGTTGAACGTTACTTCGGCTTCGGTGAATTGCTCCATATAAGGGCGCAGTTCTTCCTTAATCGTGGCGGATTCGCGCTTTCGCTCCGACATGGGTTTCAAGTGGATGCTAATGCGAGCGGAATCGTCTCGAACCCAACTATGAGTGTTTTTCGCTTCGGTAACTTGCGCCAGTAGCATATCTTCGACTTTGGAAACGACGTTAAGGGTGTAATCCTGCTTGGTTCCGTTCGGCAAATAGACATAGACTTCGAACCATTCGTCGTCTTCCGGCGTTTCCATGACGTCTTTTCCAATGCCGGTCATAGTGTAGTAATAGGTGTAGAGAATAACCAGAACGATGCCGATCAAAAAGCGCACGCGGTGGCGCAGACAGCTCTTGAGAATAATGCCGTAATAGCTCTTCGACGCCAGCATATTCGGCAGGGGGATGCGCCGGATAAAACGCAAAAGAGGTTGGGGCGCGATTCGTTGGAAAAAAGGCTTGCGGCTGGCTAGCGGGAGAGCGATTTTCGATTCGCTTAACGCCGCTCCGGCAATTTTTTTTCTTTTATCCAGCCAATAAAGGATGCGGGAGGTTGCCATCGGCACCAGGGTTAACGCGACGAGCATGGAGATGGCCATGGGATAGACGATAGCCAGCGCTCCTTCCGTAAAAATAAGCCGGATTTCGCCTTCGATAAAGACGATGGGAAGAAATACGAGAACGTTGGTCAACGTCAGGGCGAATACCGCCATGCCAACTTCCCTGCTGCCGATTTTGGCGGAAAAGATAGCTTCTCGCCCGTGTTCATGGTGCCGGAAGATGTTTTCCAGCACGACGATCGAACTGTCGATCAGGCATCCCACGCCGACCGCCAACCCCAGGAGCGAGATGATATTGATCGACATCTCGCTGAAGTACATCGCGTTGAACGTCGCTACGATGGAAATGGGTATAACCAGGCAGACGATGAGCGCCATCCGGACATTGCGAATGAATGCGTAAAGGATAATCATAGAGAGGACGATCCCCATAAGAGCGAGTTTGGAGAGCGTTTTCAAAAAATAGCGAATTTCGTCCGCCGCATCCCAGACAATGTCCAATTGATAGCCGTCCGGAAGTTCTTTTTCGTTGATTTCCTCTATCACCTTGCGGGCGCGGTTCGAAAGATCGATGGGATTGACCAGCGCTTCCTTCGACAATTCGATGCCGAGTGCGGGCTGGCCATCGACTCGCCGCAGCCAACGCCGCGAGCGGAAGACGTCCTTCGCTTCGCCCAAATGGCGAACGGCGATGTTTCCGGTGTTGGTCACGGCGACGTCTTCGATTTCCGACGTATTGCCGAACTGGCCGTCTAGGCGGACGTAGTAGCGGTTATTCTTGTCTTCGATGTCGCCAAGAAAGACGGGTTCGTTGGCGAAGGTCCGGATCCGGTTGATGACTCTCCACATGGGGACGCCGAACTCGCGCAACCGGTCCTGGAAGATCGTTACGTCGACGGAGCGCCGTTTGCCGCCCCATATATCTGCACTGGCCACGCCGTCAATGTCCTGTAATTTTTGTTGCAGGCGGTCCGTGTTGAATCCCTCCAGATAGGGATCGGAACGGGGGCCTTTCAACACAAGGTCCATAAGGCTTTTGTTGGCCCAATCCGTATCGAAGGGAAAGGAGAATATCTCGATAGCCCGTTTTTCAAAATTCTTGCGGCGGAATTGCTCGAGCCGGTCTTGCAGATCGACAATTTTGTATTTGACGTTGGTTCCGAATTCGAATTCGATGAAAAAGAACGCTCCGCGGCTGCCCCAGCTATGGGCGTGAAAACTCTTGACGTTGGGAAGTTGCGCGATTTCCCCTTCGATGGGTTTGATAACTTTCCGCTCCAGTTCCTCTATGCTCATGGTTTGCCGCAGAAAACAGCGCACGGCGCCGTAGGGGGGGGAGATGTTGGGCAGAATTTGCATGGGGAGTTGCACGACGGAAACCAATCCCAGCAGCACGATCGCGGCGAAAAACATGATGGTGGTTATGGGTCTATGGACGGCGATTTCAGCTAATTTCATGGCTTTTTAACGCTTTTATTCTAAGAATATACAAATTAACGAGCCTCTTGCAAAATTCTTTTATTCCTCCCCCAAGCTTGGGGGAGGTTAGGAGGGGGTTGACGTAAGTCCATTAAAATCAACCCCCCTCTAACTCCCACCAAGCTTGGGGGGAGAATTTAAAGATGGATTTTATTAATTTTGCATCAGCCTCTAACGTTCCCGTTTTTATCAAGATGAAATGGCTAGACGATTGGAGGCGGAATTTATCGGCGATGGAAGCCGCCTCTTCGTCCATGCCAATCGGATCGGTCGTTGTTCCTACGCAAATTCGATGTGTCTTCGTCGCCTTCGATGAAGATGCGGCGTTCGGAATGGCCTCGGATGCGTTTTTCCTTATTAAAATACGGCTCTTGGACGATCCAATTTTCGGGATCCACCACGGCGAAGATCGGACGGTTGGGAACCGTGATGGCCAGCGTTTTTTCTTCTCCCGCCGCCAGCATCAAATCGCGGAAGATATAATCCATTTCCGTTTCGATGAAAATGGGAACCGGCGCGCGTCCCGTTCCGTGGTTAACGACGCGCACCGTTACGTCGTAATCCGTTCGCTTCTTGGCTTTATTTTCGATCGCTTTCGCTTCCGCCAGCGTGATTTCGTATGAGGGAAGCGCCGCGCCTTCGATCCAATCCTTCACGAACCAAGAGAGGTCAGAGCCGTAAGTCCCTTCCGCCAATTGGAGAAATTCTTCGATGGGCAGTTCCTTGAATCGGTATTCTTGGAAGATCTGTTTCATAAACTCCCACCACTTATCTTCTTCCAGGATGTGGTGCAACATGCGGAAGAGGCCTTCGCCGCGGATGTCCAGCAATTGCGGATATTGTCCGCTGCGGTAGAGCGTCAGCAAATTGTCGCGCCGGGCGATGGACAAGGGCAGATTGGGGTTGGTTCCCACGTCGAATTGCAGCGCTCGTTTCCGCCACCAGGAATTATTGACAAGCAGTTTTTTCGCATATCCGGCCAAATTCCGTTTTAGCCAAAAAGCCAGATCGCCGGTGGGATGGAGCGAGTGCTCGAAATAGGCGGAGATCAGGTTATTGTAAAATTGGGAGTGAAGTTCGAACAAGACAGTAGGCAGCATCAAAAAATAGGGAATCTCTCTCGGATTGCGATCCAGGCGATCAAGAAGCCAGATTTTCTCGTGAAGATAACTCATCAGGTTCTCGGATACGGTCAACAGGCCCGGCATCATCTCTTTTACGTTTTGCGGCGGCGAAACCTGGCCTCGGCGCTGCCAATCCCAATTCTCTTTCCAATTAATCTCTTGAGCGGAGATTTTTCGATAGGGCGTTTCGATCAATGTATAGCGGCGAAAAGGCAGTGGGCCGAGTTTTTCTTGTACGTAGGCTTCTTGTTCTTTTACTTCTTCCATATAAACGCGCGCCTGGTAATCGTGCGTTGGAAGATGATAGAAGCGGAGGATGCGGCCGGCGTTTTCTTTTTCCACATAGGCGTATCGGCCCCAGTAAATTTGGAGAGCATCGACGGGATAAAAGGTATTCCATTTTTCCGCGCGGACGCCGTCCCGTTCTTCGGCGGAAACTAGCTCGCCCGCAAAGGCGCCGGATTGTCCCGGCAGGATATTCAACGCGATTCGAGCTTGGAACAAATCGTTTTCCGCATCCACCCAGCGTTTGTTCGTTTCCGTCTTGATTTTTCTCCAAAGTTTGGGATGCCAAGACCCTTCCAAGGCGGAATACAAAGGATGAAAGGCAGGAGGAACGCCATGATAACGGAAGAGAATGTTCTTCTCCTCGCCCGGCGCCAGCGCTTTGCCGAACAGGATGCGGATTTTCTCCTGGCGTTGGGTGAAGAGGCAAGATTCCTCATCCAAAAGAATATCGTCCACTACGAAGGAGGGATCCAATTCCATGCCAATCTGTTTCGTCTCTTCCGTAGGGAGAATCCAAACAGAAGCGGTCAAATCCAAGCGGTCGTATTGGGGAGAGGGCGAGATTTCGATCTCGTAACGGATCAGTTTAGCTGTGGCGGGGGGCATCTCTTCGCTGATCGTTTGTTCCGTCGTCTCCCGAACCGTTAATGGATTCGCCAGATTTTCTTGATATTGAAACGCCGCCCACAACGCTCCGGCGGCGCAGAGCAGCAAGCAGCAAGTCAGCGTCAAGCGGTAGCGCCAGCCGAGATGGCGATCGAACTTTAAATCGGTCAACCATCGCATCAACGTAGGCATGGCGAAGAGGCTGTATCGCTTGCGGCGGGAGACCAGCCAACGCTGCGGTTCCTGCCGGCGCAGATAAAGAGGCGCAAGAACCAGAACGGTTATGCTTAGAAGGGCGTGAACGAGAAGCTGGGAAAAATATTGCCCATATGACAATCGGACGCCTAACGCCGGAGAAGCGTTCGCCAATTGCTTCGACACTTCCACGGGATTGACGAAGAGGCCGAAGCGTTGATTCATCCAGGCGCAGCCCCCGATGAAGACGGCCCCTGCGAGCAAAGCGGCGAAATCATGCTTGAAATACGTCCTCAAAGTAATGGCGATAGCCGCCGCCGGGACGAGGAAGGGAAGAACCAACAATCCGTACGCCGCCAGGAACGGCTGCCAAACGACATAGCCGTCTCCATAGAATTTTTGCCATAAACCCAGCGAGAAAAATCCCGCCGCGCTTAAGGGAACGATGACGATCAACACGCCCAGCAGGCGTCCCCACATCAATTCCATAGGACCAAACGGCAGCGGGAAGAGAATCTTGTCCATCCGGTTGCGGCGCAAGCGTCCGCAGGTGTCCAGCGCCAATGCCACGGCGCCCAGGCTGAGGATGGTGAGCATCAACCAGAAACTTGGATGTTGAAAACTATAGCCAGAATGAAGGAAGTAGCTGTTGTCGACGTATGCGATGTAATCGCCGCGAGCGAAAAGTGATATGCCCCCCAACAACGCCAATAGCAGCCAAAATCGCCAGCCGCGGACGCTCATTTTCGCTTCGTAGAATGCGGTTTGAAAGGCTTTGTACATAGCGTCTATTCCCGTGGACGTTTTATCGGAATTGACTTATACCAACCTGCATTTAGATTGGCGCCTATAATTTCCCTCGCCCTCTGGGAGAGGGGTAGGGTGAGGGGTCTTAAGTCTAACCAAATCAACCCTCACCTAACCTCTCCCCATCTTGGGAGAGGAATTTGAAAAGCGACATTCTTAATGCAGATTGATATTATTTCCTAAATCTTTTTTCCCGCCACGAGGTTCTCGATCGCCCATGTCCTGGCGGTTTAGACTTCCGAATCCCGCAAACCGGCTTCCTGTTTGCGGAATTTCAAACTCCAGGAAGCCAGCCAGGTCAAAGCGCGTCCTAAAGCGGCGACGGCGTCTTCGAAGAGGCTGTAAATGACGGGAATGATTAACAGCGTCAGTACCGTGGAGGAAAGCAAGCCTCCAATTACGGCGACGGCCATAGGCGCCCGGATTTCTGCACCTTCTCCGTATCCGAGAGCCAGCGGCACGAGCGCCAATACCGTCGTTAGCGTCGTCATGAGAATCGGCCGCAGCCTTCGGATGCCTGAACGCACGATGGCTTCATGCATTTCGACGCCTTCGTCCCTGCGCAGATGATTGATGTAGTCCACTAAAACGATAGCATTGTTGACCACAATTCCCGCCAACATAATGATGCCGATATAACCCATCAAGTTGAGCGTCTGCCCGGTGAGAATAAAGGCCCAGATCACGCCGATCACCGCCAGCGGCATGGAGAACATGATGACGAAGGGATGGAGCAGCGATTCGAAGAGCGACGCCATGACCATGTATACGAGAATTAAGGCGAGAATGAGCGCGAATCGCAGCCTGCCGAAGGACTCCTCGCGGCGTTCCTCTTCTCCGCCGAAGCGGATAGCGTAATTGGGCGGAAGCTGCATGGAGCCGATAGCGTCTTTCACGGAGGCGATGGCGTCGCTCAACTTATGCCCTTCGGAAACGTCCGCGAACACCCGCGCAATGCGTTCCTGGTCGCGATGTATAATTTCTCGCGGACCGGGTTCGATTTTATAGGAGACCAATTTATCCAATGTTACCGCTTTAGCCGTTCCGACCGGAATCATCGTATCCAACAATTCCGGCAGGTTCATTTTGCCGTCGCCGAGTTGAACCCGGATATCCTTGGTTTGATCGATGTCTTGTATGCTGGTCGCCACCACGCCCCGCAATTGGCTTTTGACTAAGGATACCAGCTGTTGCTGATCCAATCCAACTTCCGTCATAATGACGCGATCCGGAATAAGGTGCACTTCGGGATTCCCTTCAAGAATCGTCGTCCGGACGTTCGTCGCAGCCTCAAGCCGATCCATGCGCCTTTTGACTTCCCTGGCGATGCTGGCCAAATTGTCGAGATCGCGTCCTTTCAATTCCACGATAATGGCTGCCTTGCTGCCGCCGAGCAATGTGGAAAGAGAGGTTTGCGACATTAAGTAATTCACCGTCAGGCCATAGATGGATTGATAGCGCGGCTCCAGGTATTCGATGACTTTGGGCACGCCGATTTTCGATCCTTCTTTCAAAGACACTAGAATCTCCGCCGTGTTGGGGCCTTCGGGATCTTCATCGATGGCGCCGGTGTCTTCCGGCTTGGGGCCGACGCGAGTGAAAACGTGTTCGATATTTTCGCCCAAGTCGTTCATCAGCCACCCTTCCATGTTTTTGGCGGCGATTTCTGTCGTTTCCAGCCTTGTTCCCGGCGGCATCCGCATTTTAATTATGAATTGGGATTCCGCCGCCTGAGGTATGAATTCTTGTTGTATATAACCGGCAACGGGAATGATGGAGAGGCAGAAAAGAAAAACGATCAAGGAAGTCATAAGACGCCGGCGCAACGCCAATCTTAGTAAACTGGCGTACCAACCTTCCGTATCTTTCTGGAATTTCGGCACTTCTTTTAAATAACGGGAACAAAGGGCGGGTATCATCATCAAGGCGACGATCAGCGAAGTCATTAGAGAAAAGACGACCGTCAACGCCTGTTCTTTGAACAATTGCGCCGTAACCCCTCCCATATAGGCGATGGGAACAAAAACCACCACCGTCGTGAGCGTGGAGGACGTGATGGCCGACGCCACTTCTCCCGCTCCTCTCATCGCTGCTTGATTGGAAGAATCTCCCACCTGGCGGCGAAGAAAAATATTCTCGATGACCACGATGGCGTTATCCACCAACATGCCGGCTCCCAACGCCAAACCGCCCAGCGTCATAATATTGAGGGAAAGTCCCATAAAATACATGAGATTGAACGTGGCGATAATGGAAACGGGAATGGAGAGAGAAACGATGATCGTCGTCCGAAGATTGCGCAAGAAAACCAGCAAAATCAGCGCCGCTAATACGACGCCTTGCATGGCGGTGCTTTTCACTTCCGCAATGGAGCGCGTGATGAACAGAGATTGGTCATAAGCGACTTCGATTTTTACGTCTTTGGGGATGATGGAAGGTTCTTCAACGCTTTGTCCAAACGATCCAGGGGTTCCGCTTTGAATGGTCGGAGGTTTGGGAGCGGCTTCCGTTTTTCCTAAGAATTTGCGGACTTCGCTGACAACTTCCACTGTATTGCTGCCCGCTTCTTTATAGACGGCGATGCCCACGCCGTTACGGTTATCCATGCGGACGGCGTTCACCGGTTCTTCGTAACCCCATTTCGCTTCGCCCAAATCCGTCAAGTAGATGGGAACGCCCGCCGAGTAGCCGACGACGGATTGCGAAACTTCCTCAAGTTTTTTGATTTCGCCGATGGCTCGGATCATGTAGCGCTGGTTGCCTTCATCCACCCATCCTCCGGAAGCGCTGACGTTGGCGTCTTGCAGCGCTTGGGCGACGTTATCGATGGTAAGACCGTAAAAATGAAGCAACTCCGGATTCAACATGCACTTGACTTCCGGCATGTCGCCTCCCGTAATCTCCGCCCGGGCCACGCCTTTGATTCGTTCCAAGGCGGGACCGATGGTGCGTTCCGCCAGGTAATGCAATTCTTCGCCGGAACGGGTTCCGGTCAGTCCCAAGGTCAAAACGGGAAGGGCGTTCGGATCGTAGCGTAGAGTAGTGAGGCTTTCGATTTCTTCGATATTGGCGCCCTGAACGTTTTTCTTCACCTCCAACATGGCGAAGTCCATGTCCGTACCCCAATTGAAATCAATGATGATGGCGCCGCCGTCCGCCCGCGATACGCTGGAGACTTTGTCCACGCCCCGGATGGTGGATAGGCGTCCTTCCAGAGGTTCGATGACGATGCGTTCGACTTCTTGCGGCGCCAGTCCCGGCGAATCCGCCATAACGGTGATGCGGGGAGCGCGCAAATCGGGGAATAGATTGGTTGGGAGTCTGCTGAGCGATATCCAACCCAGCATGATAACGCCGATGAAAAGCATGGATATGGTGACGGGAAATCGGACGGCGAAAGCGGCCGCCCCCGCGCCTCGGCGCGAGATCCCGTCTTCCGTTTCCGCCGCGGAAGCGCCAACGTCCATTAAGGAAGACGATTTCTTTTCAGGACGGGAAGGATTTTCTTTTTCCTGAGTGGAATCTTTCGGTTCAGCCATGTTTGAATCTCATTCCTAGGGCTAAATTTCATTTGAAATTGTCCCCTCGCCCTCTGGGAGGGTTAGGGTGAGGGGATTTATTCATCAACGCGAAAAACAAAATCGATGGCAATCAAGCCTCTTACAAAATTCCATTATTCCTCCCCCAAGTTTGGGGGAGGTTAGGAGGGGGTTGTTATAAGCCTAACCAAATCAACCCCCCTCTAACTCCCCCCAAACTTGGGGGGAGAATTGAAAAGCGGATTTAATCATTTTTGCAAGAGCCTCAATCAAGTACTAGAATCGTTGGATAGGCGGCGGCGTTTGACCCATCCATTGTTTATTCCGTTAAAAACGATGGGTTGAAAAACACAACCCATCCTACTTTTTTCGTGCGTAAAACGATTCAAGTAAACCATTCCGCCGTGCGTTTCAGCCGCCGGAATAAATAATCGAGTATGAATCCTACAAGAAAAATCAGCATGATGCGATTGAAATGCAGATTGAACGCCGCGCCCTGCGGAGCTTTTTGTCCGGCATAAACGATCGGATTGTAGTAGAGTTCGATCGGCCCCAACGAGCGCAGCCAAAAGAGATGGACGCCGAGAATCAGCATCGCCACCAGTCCCGTGGCGATAGCGTGGCGGCAAAACGTAGAAATCAAGACGGTGATGGCGCCGACGGCGAAGGACGTCGTCAGGACGCAATACAAAAGCAGCCAACGCCCCTCTTGATAGGCGGAATAGCGTCCGAAGACCAGCATGACGGCCAAAGTCAATAGCGATATCCAAAGGGTCAACGTCGTCAATTGGATGACGATCAATCGGTTGCGGTTCATTGGCTGGCTCCATAAAATCTCCAGCGTCTCTTCTTCTCTTTCTTTGGGCAGAAGATTCATCGCCAAAAGGATCATGATGGCGGTGAAGAAGATATAACAGTAATATAAAAGGTCGCGCTGGTTATCCACCTGGCCTTGCGTAAGCAGTATGCCGAAAAAGAGGAAAGCGCCCGCCAACGCCAAATAGACTTCCGTGCGTAAAAATCGTCTGGAGGTGTAGGTGAAGAGATGGAAACTGTAAGCGGTTTCCCGGACGCACCATACTGAAACCGCCGACGATCCCCGGCCAATGGTCCGCACTAGGCGAGGAAAGCCTATTATCATGCGCCATAAGAAGGTGAAGAATCCCGTAAAAATATTCCAGAGGCGCAGGAGGAGGCTCTTCTTCTCCGGAATGGATTGTTTGAGCGGCTGCAAAGGTTCAAAAGCGTCGTCCCGCATCAGGCGGCATCCTTTTCTTTTTCCAAAAATCGCACATAGGCGTCTTCCAGGTTGGGAATGACATTGCGGGCGTTTTCTCTCGGCGGCGTAGGGGAGACGATTCGGAAGCAAACGCCGCCGATTTCTTCGCGGATGGATACGAGATTGGGATGGCCCGCCAGCCTTTCCGCGTCTTCCATCGTACCGTAGAATTCCCACGTTTCCCCTTTCGCGGCGCGGATGAAAGATGTAGGAGAGCCTTGGAATCGGATGCGCCCATTCAACAGCAAAGCCACCTGAGAACAGGTTTCTTCGATGTCTTTGACGATGTGGGTGGAGAGGATGACGACTTTTTCGCGGCCCAAATCGAACAACAAGTTGCGGAAATTGACTCTCTCTTCGGGATCGAGACCGGCGGTCGGCTCGTCGACGATGAGCGCCTTCGGTTCGCCTAACAAGGCTTGCGCGATTCCGGCCCGCCGCAACATGCCGCCGGAAAACGTTTTTAATCGTTTATTTCTTACTTCGTGAAGGCGGACGAGCGTTAAAACTCTTTCCACTTCTTTTTTCAACTTCCAGCCGCTCATTCCTCTCATGACGCCGAGATATTGCAGAAATTCCTTCGCCGTCAGTTCGGGGTAATAGCCGAAAAACTGCGGCAAATAGCCTAACAACGAACGGATTTTCATAGGATGAGTGCGGCTGTCGCAGCCGCCGATGATCAAACGTCCGCTCGTGGGTTCCATCAGGAGCGTGAGAATTTCCATCAAAGTCGTTTTCCCCGCTCCATTGGGACCAAGCAAGCCGAAAAGGCCTTCCCGAATCTCCAGGTCGATTCCATGAAGGGCCTGGGTTCCGTCAGGGTAGATTTTCGTCAAGCCGGCGCACAGGATTTCCATAATAGTACCTAAACAATATGCTTAAATGTAAGAGCCTTTTGCAAAATTCTTTTATTCCTCCCCCAAGCTTGGGGGAGGTTAGGAGGGGGTTGACGTAAGTCCATTAAAATCAACCCCCCTCTAACTCCCCCCAAGCTTGGGGGGAGAATTTAAGGACGGATTTCATTTATTTTGCAAGAGCCTCGTCAGTTTTTCAATTTACTGGGCAAGGCGCGTTAAAATTGACGCAAAAAGGATAAGCGCCGTAGAGCTGTTCAATTCGTTGGATTCAATGGTTTGACGGTTTCGTCGAAGTTTTCTTCGCGAATGGTAATGCTGATATCGACGCCGTCGGTCAGGGTTTCGTAGCCGAGAACCACTAATTGATCTCCCTCTTTCAAGCCGTTGATGATTTCAACGAATTCGCGGTTTTCGATTCCCGTTGTCACTTCCCTTTCTTCCGCGATATAGGAAATCGGCTCTGGCGCGGGAGTTGGCGCAAGAAATTCTTTGAATTCGGCGAATTCCTCCTCTTCCGGCGTCAGATTCGCTTCATCCGAAGTCTTTTTTATCTCTTCGGCGGCCTGCGCGACTTTTTCGAATCCTTCTTTTTTAGCGATGGCCTTGTCTTCGCTTTTGGATGGCGTAGGCGATTCCTTTTGGACGCCGTCCTTTTGTTCTTCCTTCGGTTTTTCCTTCACGGCGAAAACGACGCTGCGGTTGTTGCGCAGCAGCACTAATTCGCGGGGGATGCTGATGGCGTCGATCTTCTCGTCCGTAATGATGCGGGCTTTAGCGAACATGCCCGGACGCAATTCGTGCTTGGGATTTTCCACCAGCACGTTGACCGTATAGGTGCGAGTGCTGGCGTTCAGACCGGTGGAGATTTCCTTGACCGTTCCCGTATAGGTTGCGCCGACGCGGGAATAGATTTCCAGTTCGACGACCATTCCTTCTTTAATATCAAGCAGATCTTTGGCGGGAACGTCGAGAGCCACGTATACCCGGTCCAGATCGGCTAGGCGGCATAAAACCGTACCCGTACCCACTTGCAGGCCGTTCAACAGGGTGAGATCGGTTTCGTTTCCTTCGCGCTGGGAACTAGCGAGACTTTGTTTGGCGGGCAGCAATATGCCGTCGAAAGGAAAGATGATATCCACTTTCTCTTGTTCTTGTTTTAACTTATCCAGCGCCATTTGCCTGGCGAAGACGTCTTTTTGCGCTTGTTCGTAGCGGTTATCCTGCTGAATGCAGGTCAGAACGGCTTGGTCGTATTCGGATTTGGAGATAGCGCCGCGGTCCAGCATGGCTTTGCGGAATTCCACGTCTTTCGATGCTTTATCGAGTTGAGCCTTGGCGGGCATAACGGCGGATTTGGAGAGTTCCAGGTTCAAATCCGCTTCGTTGATGCGGATATTGAGCTCGCGGTCGTCCATGGAGGCGAATTTCTCGTTCTTTTTCACTTCGTCGCCTTCCAGCCAGCGCTTGGTGTAATAGATGCGGGCCATCATTTCCGGCTTGAGTTCGATCTCTTTCATCGGAACGACCGTGCCCACCGCTTGCAGATAGGCGTACATTCTTCCCCGCTTCAGTTGGGCAACAGTAACGGGAATCTTGAATTTAGGCTTTTCGGGCTTGCCCCACTTGGGATCGCCTGGTTTCCCGGCGTTTTGCGCTCCCTGCGGACCGACGCCGCTTTTCCAACAGGCAGATAACATGGCTGCGAGGAGAAGGAATACAAGGAGAGATCGAAGAGATTTCATTGGCTTACACCATCGATTCGTTATTTCTTGATATCGCAAGATTGGTTTTCGCAATTGAGTCGCCTTTTATTATTTTTTTTAAGGTTTGCCTGCGTTTTTGAATCACGAAAACGCGAAATAACTCGAATTCCACGAAATATTCGAATCGCGGATATCGCGGATTCTTTTGGATTTCACGGAAAAATCTTTCGCGCAGCGCAAATCCTTGCGCCAACCGTATTTTTTCTATTTTTTCGTGTTTTTCTATTCATTTCGCGTTTTCGTGATTCAAACGACGATTGCCTGAGATTTCTTGAATTACTCATTGCGCGCAACATGAGTTAAAAATATTGATCGGCCTATTATCAAAAGAGGCGAATCTTTCGCCGCCCTTCAAAACGAACGGCGGAAAAGAACTTCGCCCTTTGCATCCGTAATACTAAACTCCGGCGAGGCGGTTTGAATCGACATCGAGGCTTTCAAATTTCCCTGGTTGTCGAAAAAGTTAAAAACGGGCTTATCGTCATACTCCGTACCCGCGTTGTTTTGAACCGTCATGCCAACGCTGAGTTGACCTTCGATTCCGTAAAAATACACTCCCGGTTTTTCGTCCGCCGCGCTTAACCGCAATTTTAACTTGCCTAATGAGTCGGATAAATAGAGTTCCGGGTTCCCTTGATTGACAAACAAATCCATTCTCCCCCGTCCCTTGCGGTCGGATAATTTTATACATGGCCCGCCATCGGCGATGAATAAATCGATAGCGGCGCCGCTGGAAGCGCTGCGCACAAGCAGCCTGTTGACTGTGTTGGTTGCGCGCGGAACGGTCGTTCTCGCCAGGAAAAGTGCGCAAAGGCAACCCAGAAAGAGAACCCAGCGTCTTAATCTCCGGTGGCGCTTTTCCAATACTTCTATACGCTTGAGCCAGCCGTTTGTGTCGGAAAAATCACGCGCCGCCTCCAACCGGCCAGTTTCCCAATCGTCCATAACATGTTCCCCGGCGCTTCAATTTTTCCTATTATGTATACGAAGCCCAAGCGGAAATAGTTTAAAATAAAGCGCCAAATCGACATTAATTTAGGATTTTTATCGTTATCGTTGAAGAAAAAGATGCGCCGCAAAAAGAGCAATTATTCGATCTCCTTTATTCTACGGCTACGGATTGCGTCGAAAAAGGTATCGCTAAATTGTTGAGACGCCTAGAGGGATATGGCTTCTATTCGAAGAATTAGAGGATTCCGAGCATTCAATTACTCGCGTTCCGCGCAATGGGAAATTAAGGGAATCTCTTACTCTCGTCGTTTGAATCACGAAAACACGAAAGGAAAAAGAAAAACACGAAAAAAGAAAACATCGTTTACGCAAAGAATCGCGCCGTCCGAAAGAATTTTCCGTGAAACCCAAAAGAATCCGCGATATCCGTGATTCGAAAATTTCGTGGAATTCGTGTTCTTTCGCGTTTTTGTGATTCAAAAACGATACATATGTGAATTCCAATCGCCGCTTTTGGACACGCCGAATTCAGCCGTAGAATGGGACCGCAATCCCTCGACAGCGCCGATTTAATCCGGGATGACCGGGATAACCGATGTATGCTTACACTATCGACGCCAGCGTCGCCATTAAGAATCTTATTTTATGAGCGTCCATACCCCGCGACGCGAGCGAAAAAATTCCCGCAAAGCCGCAATGCCGTTTTTTGGACTTGCTCCGCCTTGGCTAAATCCGGATTTTCCAGCAAATTGCGAACGATTTTTATTTCTTCCGCATTGTTCATAAGGTGTAGATATTCCCGTCCCCAATTCGCGATATCTTCAATTCCAACTTCGAGATGAAACTGCAAGCCGAATGCTTTATCTCCGACCTGGAAGGCTTGATGGCGGCACAAGGCCGATTTCGCCAAATGGGGAGAACCGGCGGGAATGTCGAACGTATCGCCATGCCACTGAAAAACCGCCAACGTCGAAGGCAAGCCGTCGAATAATTCGCATTTTTTCCCCTCTTGCGTCAGTTCCACTTCCATCCAACCGATTTCCGAATATTCGTTTTTGCACACGGACGCCCCGGCGGCGGCGGCCAGCAATTGGCTGCCGAGACATAATCCCAGAAAAGGAATTTTTTGGTCCAGGCATTGCCGGATGAATTGCTTTTCTTGTCTTAAATAGGAAAAGCGTTCCTCCTCATCCACGTTCATCGGACCGCCTAGAACTACAACGGCGCCCCAATGATTAGGATTTTCCGGGAGAGGATCGCCTGTAGATAAATCGAGTATTTGATTAGGAATATTTTTTGATTCTAGGTAGGAGATAATCGTTCCTGGCCCTTCGATGGCGATATTTTTGAGAAATAGGACTGGCTTCATGAATTCATGGACTCCTTGGCAGGATTTTCTTCGCTTTAAGTCTTTCTTTTGTAACTTTTTAGCTATGGGTAAGGCAGGCTCGCTTTGCTCCACTTGTCCTGCTAGATTTTTCCTATACAAATCATGAAATTGTATGGATTTATTTATCCAGAAATGACGCTGCTAGAGAATCCAGCCAGAGAACGGCGTTCGGATGCTGGCGTAGAATTGATGCGGGACAGGAGCGGCTTATCGGTCCTTGCAGCGCGTTTTTCACCGCTTCCGCCTTGCGTTGGTCAGGGACGAAGCAACTGATTTTAAGGCTGCGCATGATAGCGGGAATCGTCTGCGTGAGACCCATCTTTGGTACATCGTCCAATGAGGCGAACCATCCTTCCCCGAATTGTTGGCGGCGGCAAGGTTCGTCCATTGATACAGCTTTGACAATGGCGGCGTCGGAGAAATCGGCGGCGTGGGGATCGTTGAACGCTAAGTGCCCGTTTTCGCCGATGCCGATGCAGGCCAAATCGATATCATCTTCCATTAATAGCGCCGAGTAGCGTTCGCATTCGTCCGTTAAACTGGGCGCATTGCCGTTCAAAAAATGAACTTTGCCCGGTTTCGTTTTATCGAGCAGCCTCTCACGCAAATATCGTTTAAAACTGGCGGGGTGATCTTCGGGCAGGCCGACATAATCGTCCAGATGAAAGACCTCCACCTGATTCCATGGAATATCTTGCTGCGTCAACGCATCTAGAAAAGCGAATTGCGACGCGCCGGTGGCAAAGGTGACTCGCGCTTTTCCTTTGACGCGGATAGCTTCCACGATAGCGTCGGCGGCGTAGACGGCGGCCGCCTGGCCCATAGCTGTTTTCTCTTCGAACAGCCTTATGTTTAGATCGCCGCAACGAAAGGATTCGCGAATTTCCGCCATGTTATCTACCCATGCGCCGAAGCGCTTTTAATATATTGTTGGAATTATTATCTCAAGCTCCTTCGATGCCAAGCCGCAGAGAATCCATCTGGGATTGGGCCAATTCCCGCATGGCGGGAGGAACGAGCGATATCGCATACTCAAATTGCTGGCGAATGAACGCCGAGTTTGCCGCCGCCGATTCTTCCAGCGCCATTAGCGCGACGCGCATCGGTTCCGCCGCTTTGGCGCCGAAAAACCATTGGCCATACTGTTCGAAGATATCTTCCAAAGAGAGGGAAGGCGACCAGGAGAAGCGGGACCAGGCGAAACCAGCGAGGCCGCCGCGATCGCCGCTAGATGCGCCGAGAGCGCCGTAGGTCAATGGGGCGGATTCAAAATACTGTTTACCCAGCGCGGCGATGGAAACGGGCGCTTCGCCGCTCAGCGGGAACAGCGAGACCAACTGCATGGTCAGCGGCGCTTCCTGGCGGATCAAGGCGCCGTTGCGGCTGGGATTATACGCTATAGCTTTTACTATGGATTGGGGCGCAGCGCCGATCCAATTAAAAAGAAGGCGCAAGT
Organism: Candidatus Omnitrophota bacterium; assembly: GCA_040755155.1. Classification (NCBI taxonomy): domain Bacteria; kingdom Pseudomonadati; phylum Candidatus Omnitrophota; species Candidatus Omnitrophota bacterium. Next base: position 18,822 of record JBFMBP010000056.1, read on the forward strand.
CCTCCTCCGAAAGATTGTTGATTTCCAACCATATATCGCTCTTCTGCCCTGTCTCGTCCAAAAGGGATCGCAAGGCGCCGACGTTGTCAAGCAGATGTTGCGGCGAAGGCGAATGCGAAAGCATGACGATATCCACCGGCGGCGATTTTCGCCAAAATTCCCGGCGCGATTTCGCTTCTTGCTCGAAATAACCGGATTCCATCGAGATGGATAATAAATTCTTTAATCCCCAGTCATGGGCGCATTGCGCTAGATCGAAAAACGATTCCCAATCGCAAGCGGACGGAAGCGGGAAACCGCAAACGTTGCCTCCGCCTAACAGCAAGTCGCTCATAAAGCGGCGCCCATCGCGTTGTTTATCGACTTCCGTAAAGTAAATTCCTCGAATGGGCGTCAGCGGCTGCATGTCCAAGGGTTCGGCTTTGAATTCGAGCCGGTCACCGTGAAATCGAAACAGCCTCAGCAGCGCGCCTGCGCCGAAGGCAAAAGACGATTCGGCGCCGCATAATACCAACGCCGTCCAACGCTCCTCGTCTTGAACGAATCGAAGATTGACATGTTCGGCGTGATCGGGATAAGGACGGATTTTCGGCGGCGGCTCAATGAAGGCGAAACGCGGCGGAATCGTTCCCAAGGTCGTGAATCCGATATCCAGCGCCGCTCCGGATTGGGCTTCCATATTGGAAATCAACGCCTTCTCAATCCGGAGAGGAAGGCGGCGCAGAAGCTCTTCCGCGAATAGATCGGCGGCGGCGCAGCGGAAAGAAGACGAATCATCCGGCAGAAAAAGCCGAACCGTCGATCCCGCGGGAATAGTTGCTTTGACGCTTTGTTCGTTAGCCATAAAGGAAATCCGTTCCTCCAATTTGATTGATCTGTAAGTGTGTATGATATGATTGTTTCACGGCAGAAGTGGATTTCGAATTATGGAAGAGAAATTTGCGATGAATAAGGGTGAGATAATAGTTGCATAGAATTCTTATACGATTTTTCCGAGTCGAAAGATTGGAAGAGGTATAAGCTCATTGATGCGGCCTTTTCCCCCGGCGATAAGGAATTGTAAATGGTAGACTCCGCCCACCCGCTCTTCTTATTCGACTCCCGTCTTCCGGCGCGGATTGTGGGTTGGGAATTGTACGAATAGGAATGATTGGCGGGCGGCGCTTCGCTTTTTTCCAACCTTCCAGCTCTTCTTTTATACTCTTTTGGAGCGCGCGATCAATTCCGATTTTTTGATCATCTCCATCGTTTCGTCGAGCGAGTCGGTTGTTTGGATCAATTCCAGGTCTTCCGGCGAAATATTTCCATCTTCCAGGAGGCGGTTCTTCAGCCACGCCAATAGGCCGTCCCAATAGGCGGTATCGAACAGGATCACGGGAAACCGCCGCACCCGGTGCGTCTGGATCAGCGTCAGCGATTCGAACAACTCGTCCAGCGTTCCGAAGCCGCCGGGGAAAATGACGAAGGCGATGGAATATTTAACGAGCATCACCTTACGGACAAAGAAATAGCGGAAACTCAAGCCGGTGGTAATATAGGGATTCGGCTCCTGTTCCAACGGCAGTTCGATATTCAGCCCTACGGAGCATCCGTCCGCTTCGTAGGCGCCCCGGTTCGCCGCTTCCATAATCCCCGGCCCGCCGCCGGTTACCGTCGCGAAACCTTCCCGCGAGATGCGCCTTCCCAATTCCCGCGCTTTGGCGTAGAGGGGATGATCTTCCGGCGTGCGCGCCGATCCGAAGACCGTTACCGCGTCCGGCAGCGGTCCCAGCGTCTCGAACGATTCCGCGAATTCCGCCATGATGCGGAACACGCGCCAGATATCGTCGATCCCCATGAAGTCGATAAGGTACTGCCTGCCTGCCAGATTGTTGCCGCCTTCCCCGTTTTTAGTAGGCTTGTTTTTATGGACGATTTTATTCATTCCACAGGAATCCTTTTTTTCTGGGAGAATATTTACTAGTATTCTATCGTTCCTGCGCTTCATTGTAAGCGTTATGGAGAAAGCGGAGCGGTCTGCGCCGTCCGCCCGAAAACCAACGGAGGGGAAATGCGATCATGGATCCTTTCGCAATAAGCGGCAAAACGATTGGGGAAGATCAGCCTTGTTTTATCGTCGCCGAAGGCGGCTTGAATCATAACGGCGATCCCGACCTGGCGGTTCGCTTGATCGAAGTCGCCTCCGCCGTAGGGGCCGACGCCATAAAATTTCAGACCTACACCCCGCATGAGCTCTTTCCCCCCGATCACCCCGAATTCGCCAAATTCCAAAAAACCGTCTTCGATAAAAAAACCTATCTGCGTCTTCAGGATACGGCGAAATCCAAGAAAATCATTCTCCTTTCCACGCCGTTCGACGAAGCCAGCGCCGACCTGCTTGATGAAATCGGCGTCCCCGCCTTCAAAATCGGTTCGGGCGAGGTAACTCATTTGAATCTCTTACGCCATATCGCCGCCAAAGGAAAACCCATTATCCTATCCACTGGCATGTCCACCCTGAATGAACTGGACGCCGCCATCGCGGCTCTATGCGAAACCGGCGAGGCGCCGCTTTGCCTGCTGCATTGCGTTTCCAGTTATCCCTGCCCTTTAGAAAAAGCGAACGTGCGCGCCATCGAAACCCTTCGGGAACGCTATGGCCGGCTTGTGGGCTATTCCGACCATACCACCTCCGATCTAGCCGCACTCGCCGCCATCTCTCTGAAAGCGTGCATTATCGAAAAGCATTTCACTCTTTCCCATCATCTGCCCGGCTGGGATCATTTCTTCTCCTACGATCCCCATCAATTCGAACATTTCATCCACTCGATCCGGCAATTGGAATCCGCGCTCGGAGGGAAGGAAAAGAAAGTCTTCGATCATGAAGAGCCGATCCGCGCCATTGCCCGCCGCGCCATTTACGCCCGCGTCCCTCTCAAGGCGGGACAAGCGATTTCGCGGGAATCCGTCATCGTCCGCCGTCCGGAAGGGCCGCTTTCCGCCGATGCGTTGGATTGGATTCTCGGCAAAACGCTGCTGCATGACGTCGCCGAAGGCGCCCCGCTGCGCCGGGAAGATCTTCGCAGCGATTGATTGTCAAGGGCGATTGCAGAAAGTTTTATGCAGAAACCGGCGCCGATGTTGACCTGGCGCCTTTTTTCGTGCTAGTTTTGAGCCATTCGAGAAGGAGCGTTTCGCCGCAGTTTTTTCGATTCAAAAGGAGGTCAGGACGTTGGCGCGAGGAAAAGTGAAATGGTTCAGCAACAAGAAGGGTTACGGATTCATAGAGTGCGAGGAGGGAAAGGACGTCTTCGTTCATTATCAGGACATCCAGGGAGACGGCTTCAAAACCCTTCGGGAAGAAGAAGAAGTGGAATTCGAAATGATTGAAGGAGAGAAAGGGCTTAAAGCTCTAAACGTGATGAGAGTATAAATACGCTGGACTAGCGATCGTTTTATTCTCTTTCATATCGATTTCATCAAGGCCGGGCGCGAGTTGTTCGGCCTTTTTGCATGGATACATGAGCGCGTTGCGTTGAACGTATTCAAATAGTATCGCTCAAGGGCAGAAACAACCTTGCCCCTGCCACCCGGCAGTTAGGTTTTGATTTGAATTTCATCGGATAGGCAACGTTTTAGCTTAAAGAAGATTATTGGAGATGTATTGGAGATTTGAATCCCCTATTCCGCCTTTTCATGGCTTGTTTTACTACTTTCACCGTTTCCAGGGGCGTTGCCCCTGGCTATTCTATTTCGCCCCTTTGGGGCTTAAAAAAAACAGATTCATCTTCAATCGGCTAAAATGTTACTCGGAAAGAATGCGTTTTTCTCTTGCCTCTCATAGCAATCGGTATTCTATCCCATTATAATTGAAACTGTTATGATAGGTTTACCAAACGGAAAAAAGAATGGGAAGAGCCATGGCTGGAAGAATCGAGATGGAATGCTTTGATTGCCGAAAGTTAAAAAATATCAAGTGGGATTGAGGCAATAGAACATGAATAACGAGTTGCGATGGAAACTGCGATTTCGTAATTTTGAAAAAGCCTTCGAAGCTTTTCAGAGAAGAGTTGTCGAGTATGAAAAGGAACCGGACAGCGAATCTCATCAAATGGCTTTGGTTCAAGGATATGAAATCATCATTGAACTGGCTTGGAAAGTGATGAAAGACTATTTATATAATGAAGGATTTGATGTCAACACCGGAAAACAGGCCATCCGGCAGGCGTTTCAGATTGAATTAATTCGTGACGGGGAGGTCTGGCTTCAGGCTCTCGATAACAGAAATCTAACCAGCCATACCTACGATGATGAAATATTGGAAAGCATTCTTGCGTTCATATCTGTGCAGTTTTATCCTTTGGTCAGAGAATTCTACTTCGATTTGAAAAAAGAACGATGAAATATGGTTTGTCGAACGAACAGTTAGAAACGATTCGATCCTTTCTGGCCAAGGAATCCGCCATCGAGGAAGCCGTACTCTTCGGTTCGCGGGCAACTGGGATCTTCAAGGAAGCCTCCGATATCGATATCGCCATCAAGGGAGAGTCGTTTGACATTTTTATGGCGGCCTCTCTGAAAAGCAAACTGGAAGAAGAAACTCATATTCCTTACTTTTTCGATATTGTTGCCTATCAAAGCATCAAATCGGAAGATTTAAAACAACACATTCGAGATAATGGCATTGTTATTTGCCGCAAAGAAAGGAGTGAGCCTGTAGGAAGAACTGGCATCGGTGGAACCGATTAGGCCGTTGGCGCAAACCAGCCGCCGAATATATAATAATAAATGTTTCCGGCATAGTAAGCCAATTAAAAAAAGCGAGGATTTTGGAGAAATATCTTATCCAATTACATCGTTGGGCCGCAGGTAGATTATCGGAAGAAGGATGTGAGATTATGAAACTTAAAATTGTTTTAGAACCTAGCGATGAGGGAGGGTATACGGTTTACGTTCCTTCTTTGCCTGGATGCATCAGCGAAGGAGAAACGGAAGAAGAAGCGCTGCGCAATATTCGCGAAGCGATCGAACTTTATCTTGAACCGGTCGATGACGACTGGATCGGAGAAAGAGAAAGTATGGTGCGCGAGTTAGTAGTATGACGAAGATTCCAAGCCTATCCTTTATCCAGATCATTCGAATTTTGCAAAAAGCAGGTTGGATTGTCGTTCGCCAAAAGGGCAGTCATATACGATTGCAAAAACGATTCGATTCAGAAACGATTAAAATTACAGTTCCTGCCCATAATCCGGTTAAGCGTTCGACGCTTTCTCAAATTTTGAAGCAAGCTCGGCTTGATCTCGATTTTTTTCTTCAATTGCAATAGGCTTTTCGCGCATCCTATTATTTGGAAGGGACAATACCATCCCCTACATTTCCTCGATGGCCTGCATCAGCGCTTCAGCCGCTTCTTCGATTTCGACGACGCGCACTTTCTCGCCATTCTTGAAGAGCATTCCCTTTTGATCGCCGAAAGCGATGCCCACATCCGCCGCCTTGGCTTCGCCGGGGCCGTTTACTTCGCAACCCATAATGGCTACGTCCAGCGGCTTGTTAATGCGCCCCAGCCGGTCTTCCAACGATCGCACCATAGCCGGGAAATTGGTGCGGCAGCGGGCGCAGGTGGGACAAGAGACGATGCGCACTCCTTTGGATCGCAGTTCCAGAGAACGCAACAGGTCCGCCAACGCGGGGGGCATCCAATCCGTTGCGCCGCCGTCGTCGGCGATGGCGATAAGTTCGCGGCCTTTCCATCTGTAGAACAGAGGAGCGAGAAAGATCACTAAGCGGGGAAAATCTCCGGCGAATCCGCGCAAATCCAGAACGATCCTCTCGGCGATTATGTCGTCCGTTTTGTCTAAAAGGGGGAGAATATCCTTCATGGAAGAAAGGCGCAGTTCGCTCGCCATTGGCGAATTTTCATATGAGGGCGATTCATAGCCGTCGCAGATCGTTGGCGAAAGGGATTGTTCCAATCGAGAAACGGAATCCTTACTGGCGGCGATTTTAAAGTCTATAGAATAAGTTGACATAATACCAACCTGCATTGAGATTGTTGGTTTTAAATTCCTCTCCCAAGATTGGGAGAGGTTAGGTGAGGGTTGATATTAGTGAACTTATAATCCCCTCACCCTAACCCTCTCCCAGAGGGCGAGGGAATTTTAAGACACATTCTTAATAAGACTTGGTATAAGTTGCCTCATTAAAAAAAATATCGCCCGGATTATTGCGCAGCGCCCGCCTGATGAATGGATTCCGTTCGGCGCTTACGGGAAAAGGCTAGTAAATTTCGTATACGGTTAAATGCGGCGCAAAG
>JBFMBP010000056.1:25216-73570 GCA_040755155.1 Candidatus Omnitrophota bacterium
ATAAGTTGCCTCATTAAAAAAAATATCGCCCGGATTATTGCGCAGCGCCCGCCTGATGAATGGATTCCGTTCGGCGCTTACGGGAAAAGGCTAGTAAATTTCGTATACGGTTAAATGCGGCGCAAAGATAGTGGTACGCCGTTTTGGGCGAACCGGCGGACCATAGCGTACGCAGAATGTAATGTGGGCGCAAGTACATTTTCCAAAGCGCGCGGCGGCGCCATTTCTCCAGTTCCTCGGTGGAGAGCGTTTCTGTGGCAACGGCGCCAACGGCGTAGCCGCCCGAACGCCGCCGTTCCCGGACAACTAAGCCTTTTTGCGCTTCCAAGCGCTCCAGTTCGGTTCCGGGAATGGGAAATGCGACGTTGAAATCGAAAAAGTCGGGGTCCAACTCCTCAGCGAAGGCGATCAATTCGCGGATCGACTGCTCCGTTTCCCAGGGGAATCCAAAAACAAAAAAAGCATGCGAGCGGACGCCCGTTTGGCGGCAAAGCCGGATCGCTTCCCGCGCCTGGGCGGCCGTCGCCCGCTTTTTCATCCATTTCAAATGTTCGTCGTTGCCGCTCTCCACGCCGAAGCCAACAACCCAGCAGCCCGCCTGCTTCATCCAGCGCAGGCGTTCTTCGTCGATGGTGTCCACTCGGCTGTTGCAGCCCCAGCGGATGTCCAGTTTTTTTTCGACGATCCGGCGGCAGAGCGCAATCACCCAATCCTTGCGCAGGGTGAAGGTGTCGGCGTGAAACAGAAACTCGCGGATGCCATAGCGTTGGACGCATTCTTCCAGTTCCATGACGATGCTTTCCGGCGAGCGAAAACGGACGTTCGTCCCCGTCAGTGCGGGAACGGAGCAGAAAATGCACTGGTGAGGGCATCCCGCCGAGGCGACGATCGTCGTCAATGGATGGCGCGTTTCCGGACTGCGGTAGAGGGCATTGTCGATCAGATGGCGAGCGGGAAAGGGAAGGGCGTCGAGTTCGAGATGCGTTTCGCCTTCAACCGTCCGAACGATGTTTGCGCCGCGGCGGAAAGAAACGCCAGGAAGATTGTCCCAAGGCTTGCCGTCCGCGAGATCGGCGATATAGGCTTCCGCCTCGCCGCGCAGGATCAAATCCAAACTGGGCGTGGATTGGAGTATCTCTTCATCCATATAATGAAGCGGCTCCCCCTTTGCCGCCGTCAGGGCGTTGGGCAGGAGCCGCTTGATCGTTTCCGCCGCGGCCAGATCGTCTTCCAGTGTGGCTATGGTGCAGGTAAATAGAGTAATATCGGGATGCAGAGAAGCTAAATCTTCTTCGAAGGTTTTCCAATCCGCCTTTACTGCGGGATAGTCGCGGACATGAACCTCATGTCCCCCCCGTTCGAGGACGGCGGCGCAATAGAGAAGCTCCATAGGGGGGAAGACGACGTTGACCGTCTGATCTTCCACCCGGTTTTGGCATCGGTTATCCCTCCGGTACAGATCTGTGGGAGGATTGAAAACCAAGATTTTCTTCATGGACTCGTTGCGCTTGGCGCTTCTCCGGAAGGCGCCGCTTCGGTTTTGGCGGCTTGCGTTTCTTTCGCTATCTTCGCTTCCTGCTGCCTTATGTAGTATAGCATCGAGTCCGCATTTTCCACTGCGACGGGATTATCCTTGTGTTCCTGTTTAATGTTATTGATTTCCAGCCTGGCCTTGTCGAATTGCCGTACTTCGATGTAGGCGCCGGCGATTTGAAACTTGGCTTCGATCATCCTTTTGGGAGAGGGCGGCTCCTCGACGATCTTTCGGAACATTTCCACCGCTTCGTCCAGGTATTTATTCGACATCTCCGGCGTGGAGTCTTTCACCAGGGAGGCGATTTCCACTCTCGCGGCGAGGCCCCGGTCGGTCTTGGAATAATCCTCGTTATTTACCAGCCGCAGATTTTCCGAAACGAGCACTTTCGTCTCTTCGGGAGACAATTCCCGGTCTTCATCGAACAGGCGGTGTAGGCTTTGGATTTTGTAATAAATCAATTCCGGCCGCAACGCGGGCAGAACGTAGGGATTGCCGAGAAGATGATCGTAAATGGTGGCGCTGGAAATGAAATCGCCCGCCTCCGCCCAGGTATGCGCCCATTGCAAGATTTCGTTTTGGCGTTCCGCTTCGATGCCGACGATGCCTGTGCCTTCCTTGACGATGCCGAACGCCTGGGAATAAACGTTGCGGGCCTTGTCGAATTCGTTCATCAATTTATAAACGTCCGCCTCGCCGTTGAGGGCGCGCAGTTTGTAATTCATGGATTCCGTGGCGTCAGTTACATCTTTCTCGGCGATTTGAAAGATGGTATTGAACGCCACTTCCGCGGAAGCCGCGAGGATGGGATTGGCTGGCGCTTCCGGCGAGGCCGGTTGAATTTGCTTGGCGTAGACGGATGCGAGATAGCTGTAAGCGTCGACGCGGATTTTAGGATTCGAAGTGGCGTCGGTGATGCTGGAAAATTGGGTGGCGGCGCGATCGAAATCTCCTTGATTGAAGAAGGTGCGTCCGATTTCAAAATCGCACAAAAAACGAATGTTCGGCGTATTGAATTTCTCTTTCATCTCTTCCAAAACCTTGCGGGCGCCGGCGAAATCGTTCATTTGGTAGTAGCATCGCACCAGCAGGAAATAGGCGTCCTGAATGCGCTCGTCTTCGGGATATTGGCTGATGAATTTGTCGAAATTGAGAGACGCGCCGATGGGATCCTCATCCTGGATCGCGCGCAATCCGCTGTTGAAAAGAGAGTCGGGGGAGTTTCCGCCGCATTGGTTTAAGAATAGAAGGCAAATAGCAACGCCTAAAGACCAAAATATCGTTTTTATAGAATTCATCGCGGTTCCTTACCTTTTTTAATGATGAATGATGAGTGATGAGTGATGAATATTTAGCGCTTCCAGATTCCATATCTACAAGTGATCGAATAACGCGAAAATGGAATCCATTTATATAAACCCGCCGTTGAAACAGCGGGCTATTACCGTTTGCCCCTTTAAAGGGGCATTTGGCAATAGCCAGCCTTTCAAGGCTGGGAGAAAAAATATCGCGGTATTCGAGCGTTTCCGCGATTCGAAAGGAGCATAATCTTGGAAACCTCAACGCCTCTCATGAACGATTTTCCGATGGTGCGATATTAAAGGCTGCGCAACACATGATATTCGTTGTTTTAATTCATCATTCATCATTCATCATTCATCACTCCAAAGAAAACAGAAAGCTGGCAGGCTCATCACGGCTCTGTCATGCTGCGACTCTGTCATTTCGAGCGATAGCGAGAAATCCTTCCACACGCGGGTTGAAGATTTCTCGGTCGCTGCGCTCCCTCGAAATGACATGCCGCGATGCCGGACACAGGGGGGAAAACGGAGATTCGCCCTCCCGCAATTCACCTTCGAACAAGAAGAGAGGGCGTGGCTCCTGCCGAGCCAAGGCTACTCTGTCCTTTTTCTTTCTGCTATCGCTGATTTCCTCGGTGTGGCGGCTCATCATTCATCATTCATCATTCCAAAGGCATTATCCCGTATTCCAATCAAAACGGAAGATGGAAGTAAAAGGGGGATTTGCAAAAAATTGTCATCAATTCGGCGGAGTCTCATGTTTCGGCGGGACGAACCTATCCACGACGGCCGCGCCGACGGCGTCGCCCCAAACGTTGATGACCGTGCGACAGCGATCCAGGAACCAGTCCACCGTAAAGACCAGGCCGATTCCCTCTAACGGCAGCCCCACCGCTTGCAAAACCATCACCATCGTAACCAACCCGGCGTGAGGAATCGCCGCTGCGCCTACCGAGGCCAGCGTCGCCGTAAGAAAGACGACGATTTGCTGCAAGGAAGAGAGAGATATCCCATAAGCTTCCGCAATAAAAAGCGCTGCAGCCGCCTCATACAAAGCGGTGCCGTCCATATTGACGGTAGCGCCTAGCGGCAGAACGAACGAAGAGGTCTGGGGCGAGATGCGGTTGTTGCGTTCGGCGCATTTCATCGTCATGGGCAGGGTGGCGGCGCTGGAATCGGTGGAAAAAGCCGTCGTCAGAGCGCCTAACATATTAAAAGAATAAACGAGAGGATTGCGTTTGGCGAAGAGAAATAAAATCAGAGGCAAAACGAGGAAGCCATGCAGGCTCAATCCCAAAACCACGGTAACGACGAATTTCCCGATCTTGGCGATTTCCTCCAAAGCGGCGCTTCCGCCGCCCTTCTCGCCAAGGGTGGAAGAGATCAGGGCGAAAATACCGATAGGCGCATAGATCATGATAAGCTGAACGATTTTCATCATAGCAGCGTTCAAGCCTGCGAAAAAACGGATCAACGGCTCCCCCTCCTCGCCCAACGTCGTCAAGACGCCTCCGAAAATCAGCGAGCATACGATCAAGGGAAGAACTTGGTTGTCCGCCATGCAGCCGAAAACGCTGGATGGGATCATTTCCACAAGAAGATCGATAAAGGAAAATTCGCGATTATGGATCAAATCGGGCGCCGCCGCTCCGGCAATCGGCGCTCCCAGACCGGGTTTAAGGGCGTTCGTTACAGCCAGCCCGATCATGACGGCGATCGCCGTAGTAAGGGCGTAATAAGTAATGGTTACGCCGCCGATGCGGCCCAGGCGCCGGACGTCGCCCAATCCCGTTATGCCCACAATCATAGAGGCGGCGATTAAGGGAACAATCACGGCTTTCAAGGCGTTCATGAAGAGATCGCCCAGAAACTTAAGAGACGCCATCGGAGGTCCAACAAGCCAACCGCTAAAAACGCCCAAGACGATGCCGGCGAGGATGGCGATAAGGACGAATCGATCGAAACGGGAAGAAGAGTCGTTCATGCGGCCTCATAAGACTTGTTCATTAAGGGATTAAGGATGCGTCGCCCATTACTATGGCAGTTTCGTGAGAAAAAACAATAGAGGCTGAATTTCGTATTGGATGGTTTCATCGGTTTTTATTCTCCCCGCTCCCTCCTTCTCTCCTTCCACTCATAACGCAGCGCAACCGTCAAAAAGAGCAGCAAGAGAACGATATTCAGGCTTTTCATGCCATAGAAAATAACTGGGCTGTTGCATCGCAGTTCGCCGAAAAGGAAAAACTGAAATCCGGCGAGCAGAAAAATCGTTCCTAAAACCAGCCCCCCGTAAAAAACCAGCGCGTCTTGGTTATCCCACCGGGATTGTTTCCACCCTTCGTAAAGAATGGCGCCGGATAAAGATAGGGAAAATAAGGCGAGAAACGAGAATAAAATCATGCTGAGGTTGTTTCGCAAACGATCAAAACCGGGCGGAGAAACGGCGCTGGACCATTTGATTTCCGCCAAGAGCCACGCAAAACCAATAATCAAAAGCAGAACAATGAGCGCTCCCTTAAACAACGGCGATCGCCAAAGGAGCCTCAAATCGCTTTTGCGATCCCATGGATGAGGCGTTGTATGATTTCGGTCCAAAAAGGACGCCCCTTTCTGCCCATTGATTCCGATTTTATATAAAATTAACAGCGGAGGCGCTCGTCATTATAGGCGAGTGATCGTTTTTTCCGAATTGGCGCCGTATCCATTTATCGAACGGCGCACTAGTGGATCATTTCAATTGAATTTAATAGTTGCGTTTTTGCAATAGCTCCCTCACCCTAACCTTCTCCCAAGTGGAGAAGTGAGAATTTCAAACGAAATAAAGCCCTAGAATGCCAAAAGCCTTATATTTTTTCGAGCTGCTCTTCAACGCATTCGCAAAACGCCGCTGCGATGATATCCTCATAGAGGGCGAACGGTTTGAACCGCAGGGAAGGCGCTCAAGCGCGATCGAAGGGAATTGGCCGTCCATCGAGAGAAACGGAATGAAGAAAAAATACGTCGAGACGAACCTTTTTCTGGCGATCTTTCTCATACTTCTTCTCCTCGCCTTCGCTTATACCCAAACCTGGGTGGTTCGCTCCGGCGCTCCGGGAAACGATTACGCCTACTATATCGGAGCCTCCAACTCCATCCGGCATGGTCATTCCCCCTATTACGAAGGCTGGTGGTACATTTACCCCCCGCCGCTGGCGGTTGTCTTGCTGCCTTTAAGTTTCTTCGATCATCGCACGGGATATGGGATATGGACGATCATCGGAATCGCCGCGTATGGGTTTGCCGCTTGCCGGTCTGGGCATTGTGGACGATACTTCTGACTGCTTTCTGGATCCCCGCTTACGACGCTTTCCATTACGGCCAGGTTACGCCGGTCATTACGGGGATTTTGGCGATAGGCTTGGGTAAGAAGCCTTTTTATAAAGGCCTCGCCGTAGGTCTCGCCGCCGCGATCAAACCCACGTTCATCCTGCTCGCTCCCTTCGTCGCCATCGCTTATGGTTGGACGGCTTTGCTGGGAAGCGCATTAGGCGTCCTTCCGGCGGTGGTTTACGTTCCCTGGTTCGTCGAGTATTTGCATACCATCCCGCGATTTACCGAGCGCTATTTCGCCCATAATTCGATCATCCACTTTCTAGGGTATCCCGGCAGCGTCTTTTTGACTTGCGTTTTGTGCTTGATCGTTTCGTTATGGAAAAAAAACGAGGAATCCGCCTACCCGGCCATGATTGGAATCGCGACGATCGGAACGGCGTTATGGTGGCATAGTTATTGTCCGCTCATCATTACGATTCTTTTCTTCGCCAATCGGCTAATCCGCCGCCAGGAAGAGAAAATGGACGATGACGCTCGCGATTCGGCAGATACCGTTATTCCAGAGAATTAAACCCCTAATCGCCATCCTTCTTTTTTTCTTATTAACTCATGTTACGCGCGATGGGAATTTAACGGAATCTCATCCTATCGTCGTTTGAATCGCGAAAACTCGAAATGAAAAAGAAAAACACGAAAAAAAGAAAAAAATGGTTGGCGCAAGAAATTAGGTAGTATGAAAGATTTTTCCGTGAAATCCAAAAGAATCTACGATATCCGCGATTCGAATATTTCGCGGAATTCGAGTTATTTCGTGTTTTCGCGATTCGAAAACGCAACCGATATAAAGCCTATTCGCCGTTCTGAGACAGCGTCTCCATCGTGCAGGCGGGACGCCTGCGCTCCCAGGCGCGCAACATGAGTTATTAACCTTTCTCTTTCGAAGTAAAAGGGCGCCGAAAGGAATAATTTTCCATATTTTTATCGTAAATAGGAAAAAATCGCCTTATTTCTCCTTAAGAAAACTCAAGGTTTTGCGATTTTCGACGATATTTGCTTACGAACTTTTCACATTTTGGGAGTTTGAAAATACGCATTTATCGAAAAATGTTAAAGAAAAATCGGGAAGGGAGGAGCGGTTCGTAAAGAAAATCACATAAACCTGTCAACGCCGTCAGGCGTCCCAGGCTTACTCCCTGGAGAGAACGGGTCGGAAAACGTAATGGACAGAATAAAACTTATCTTATCACGAATGGAATCCAGGCGTTAACAAGCCTGCGGCGCTTCGCACCCGCCGCTGCGCCCTTCAGCGCTTCGCACCCGCTGAAAACGCTTCCCCATCGCGAAGATAAGGCAACCCAAAATACTCTACGGCGGCTTTACTCGCACTAGGGCCGCAACATTCGGCAGGGATGCCTGAATGAGAGATTCAAGGAGGAAGAAGAATGAGCGTTTCCAGAATTGTCAACAATATTTCTGCCATCAATGCGTCCCGGAATTTGGACAAGACGGGACGAAATCTGTCGAAATCCATCGAAAGATTGTCTTCGGGACTTCGAATTAACCGCGCGGGCGACGACGCCGCCGGCATGAGCGTCGCCAACCGGCTGAGAACCCAGGTTCAAGGTCTGGATCAAGCCGTAACCAATGCATCCGACGGCATCAACTTAATCAACGTGGCGGAAGGCGCGTTGGACGAGACCACCTCTCGTCTTAACCGTATCCGCACGTTGGCTATTCAATCCGCCAATACTTCCGTTAACGACCAAAAAGCGCGTTTGGCGATCCAAGACGAAGTCTTCCAAAACATCGACGAAATCACGCGCATTGCGCAAACCACACGCTACGGCGGCAGTTACTTGCTGAATGGCGACTTCTCCATCCAGACGGAAAACATCGAAGGGCAAGAAGAAGTCGGCATCGAGATTGACGCTTCTCCCGTGGCCAGTACGCTGGTAAACGGCAAATCGTTCCTTAACATCATCCGAACCCAAAACGCTACCTCTCAGATCGTAGCGGGCGACGCCGTGGGCGCCAACCAGGTGATGAACACCGGCATTCGCAACCAGACGGATATCGCCGTGAGTTTAGCGATGTTCAGCCAAGGCCGCAACTTCACCGGCGCCGCCGTTGTGACGACGGATACAGTGGCTTCCGGTCTGTATTTGAACGGCGTCTCCGTATACGCTAACGACGTTATCATGTTCAGCGGCGTTCTCGCGGACGGCGTAACCAAGTTCAGCGGAGCGTTGACTCTAGCCGCTACTTCGGCGCTAGGCACGGCGGCGGGAGCTTCTTCGGAAAATCCGCAAGACATCATCGCCGCTATCAACCGGGCGATCGATAATGCGGAAGTCGCCCTCTTTGGCGTTCCGACAGCCGCCAGCGTTCCTACGGCATACCGCACCACAGTAACCCTCGGCGGCGCCGCGAGCGACAACCGCGGACGTTTGATGCTGTACAACGAGGGCAATTATATTAACCAGTCCAGCATCGACATGACGATATTCCGGAGCGGTAATCTGATCACGCGCTCCAACGGCGTTACTCGTTCCGGCGCCATCGGCATGGATTCTGCTCTGACAGGCGGCGGCCAGGTAGGAAACGCCGTCACCGCCATCACCGGTTCGACCTTCCAAGCGGGCCAATTCTCGATCGAAGTCAAGGACGTCCAATCCGCGCAACAGAAGAGAGTGGAAAGCACCGTCAAGTTCCTGGACGGAAACGGCGCTCGAATCGTGCGAACGACGACATTGGGCGGAACCGTTCAGAATAACACGCTGGTTATCAACGGCTCCTTTGTGGAAAACGTCTACACCGGCGGCCAAACCCTTCGCGATAACGATGTGATCGTTCTGAAAGGCACAAACGCGGACGGTACGACGTTTGAAGGACGGTTTACTTACGTCGATCCTGCCACAAATGTGGAGTTGCAAGAAGCGGATACCGATTTCAACGACTTCGAATTCTCTACGATTTCCGGTCTGATTCAAGAAATGAATTACCGCTCGCGGGATTATGTGGCAGGCGCGGGAGTAACGGACGGCGTGCAAACGCGGTTTGAAGACGCCCTCTTTACTTACACTCCTACGGGAACCTTGATGTTGGTCGATGACATTGGCCGGTCCAATTCCGAAATGACCTTCACCTTGACGTTCCAGAACCGTACCGATGCCACTCCGACGGAATATTACACGATTCAAGACGACGGCGTTATGACGCTGGAAGGATTTGCGGAACAGGCCACCTTCTCGGTTAACGGCGGCGAAGCCGTTCGCGCCGAAGCGGGCGATACTGTTACTCTTTACGGTCCCCAAGCGACGAAAGAAGGCATACCGCAATCGCAAGTTACCTTCCGCGTCGGCAATAACTTCACCTCCGGTACGGATAAGTTGGAAACGACTCCGGCGGAATTCCGAGGAACCTTAAACGGCGGCGCAGCGGTCGATTTCAGGGCGGGCGACCAGGACGTGGTCTTTGTCGACGGCAACTCCGGCGGCAATAAGGGGCCATCCCGCTTCGTCACCGTCGACTTCGATTCCATCGTTGACGTTACCAAGAGAACCGACGGTCTGCCCGACGCCGGACGAACCATCGTCGTGTCCACATCCAATAGTTCCTTGAATTTCCAAATCGGCGCTTTCGCCGACCAGAACTTCAAGATGGCGATCGGCGATATGACGGCGGAAAACCTTGGCTTCGGACGCGGCAGCGGACGGGCTGTGGCGAATATCAACGTCAGTACGCTGACAGGCGCCAACGAAGCGATTCGCATTTTGGATGAAGCCCTTTCCCAGGTCGATAAAACGCGATCGATTCTCGGTTCGTCGACCAATCGTCTGGAAGCGGCCATCAACAACATGAGCGTCTCGTACGAGAACTTGCAATCCTCCGAGTCTCGCATCCGCGACGCCGATCTGACGCGCGAAACAACGGCCTTCACCAAGAACCAAGTTCTGCAACAAGCGGGCATCTCGGTCTTGGCGCAAGCAAACTTCCAGAGCCAGGGCTTCTTGTCGTTGCTTGGCTAGTAGGAAGAAATTATATAACCCGAAGCGCATGGGGAAGCGGAGAGGGATTCTTCTCCGCTTCCCTTCTCCGCTTCCCAAACGATCGAAAAAGAATTTGGCTGACAAAGGTTGATCTAAAGTCATCAAACAAAAAAACCGAAAGGAGGAAACAGCCATGGACATTACTCCCATATCAAACGTAGATAGACTGCTTAGCGCCGCTGGAGCGGATCGCCGCTATCGCAAGACGATTTCCTCCGATTCTTTCGATGAAGCGAAATCGGAAGCTGTTCTTGAAAACCGGGCGAATCCAACGTTCTCCAATAACGAGAATGGGGGACGCCGGATTCCGGGAAACGCCGATCCGAAACCTGCGCTTGAACAAAACTTTCAGGAATCCAATGGCGCCGCTTCTCGCCGCTTGAAATTTCAGGTCGACAAACAGACGGGAAGAACGGCGATCATGATCCTTGACTCGAAAACCAATGAGGTGATTCGCGAAATTCCTTCCGAAGAGTTGAGAGAAATTTCGGAAAAACTGAGCCGGATGCGCGGATTCGTAATCGACGGCAAAGCTTGAAAGCATACCCATCCTTTTTGGATATCCGCTTTTCTCCCTCCCCTTTTCCCCAGGAATAGCCCACTTCTATCCCATTGTTTTGGACTCTCTTTTGCTTATTGTCTTAATATGAAGGGATTCCGTCTCCGAATAGGCGTATTTCGCCGCTGATTTGATAAACATAATAAATCCAGGTTATTAAGAGCAAATCGATTCGAATGGGAATCCTATGAATTAGCGAGAAAGGGCGCTATCGCAGGAAAATTTTTCCTTTAAACCTTGCTTTCCGGTGCGGATAGCATTCGCCCAAAGATTGCTTAACATTTGAATTGCGCCGCCGATAATAAAAGAAATGGATTGAACCGATTTTTGGGACTAACCATGCTGTGTCCACAGAAACTAAACGTTTACTTTTTCCTATATTAATTAGGAAGGTTTGAGAAACGATGAGCACTTTAGGGATCGACGGTCTGATATCCGGATTCAACACCACGGAATTGATCGAATCATTGTTGGATCGTTACGCACGCGGTCCTATCGAGCAGATCGAAGAGCGGATTACGACCGAGACAGAGAAATTGGCCGGCATCCAGACGGTTAACGCCAATCTCCTCAGTCTTGAAATCACCACGGGAAGCATCGGAACCGCTTCTTTATTCAACGGGAAGGAAGCGAAAAGTTCAAACGAATCCATCCTATCCGTTTCCGCCAACAGCGCCGCGGAAGTGGGATCGTATTCTTTCCGGGTGGATAACCTAGCCAAGGCTGAACAGGTCTCATCCGATCTTTTCGTTAGTACGTCGGACGAACTCGGATTAAGCGGTAAATTCATTCTCAACGGCAAAACCGTTTCGCTCACCGATACGGACACGCTTTCGACCTTAGCCGCCAAAATCAATGCGGCCAACGCCGGCGTAAAAGCCAATACGATCCAAATCGCTCCCAATCAAAACAAACTCGTCATCAACGCTAAATCCACCGGCGTTAACAAGATCGAGATGCGGGAAGTCGGCAATGCGAATATTCTCTCCTCGCTGGGCTTGACCGTCAGCGATTCACGCTACGATTACACCGTCAACGCGGATACGACGGGGGCGATCAGCAGCGCTTTTGAAGATACGGTTACTTTTAGTTTCATCGATAAGAATTTCACCGTCACCGATGCGGGGGGACAGAATACTCTCACTGTCAATTTGAACGCCAATACGGACGGGAACGCCGACGGAGCGCTCACGCTGCAGGAAATCGCGGACAAAATCAATTCTACCTCCACGGGCGCTTCGGCGAATATTTCCGCCAGCGTGGCCACGGAGCAGGATGGCAAAAAACGGCTGGTCATATCCAGCGAAACGGGCATCCCCACCCGCTTCGAAGATTCGGACAACGTTCTATTCGAATTAGGCGTCGTTTCCGGCGTTCAGAGCGCAGGATTGACTTCCACTACTTCATCTGTGGGCGATCTCATGAATCTGGGTTCAACCATAACATCCACCATCCAAATCCAGGACGGCGACGGCTCCAATACGATTTCCGTCGATATAGACCTCGATTCCGATTCGCTCGACGATATCGTGGAAAAAATCAACGACGCGGCGGCGGCGGAAACGGGATCGGACGTATCGGCCCGCGTGATAACGGTGAGCGGCGTATCCCGCTTGGAGATCACCAGCGCATCCGGACTTTCGACGGCGGCGGGCGATTCCATCTTCACGGACAGCAATAACGTCCTGAAGACGTTGGGCCTTTTGGACGACAGTTTCAAGAATTACGATCAGCAGGGCGAAAACTCGCAGTTTTCTTATAACGGCGTCGCCGTCAACCGCGAATCCAATATCGTAAGCGATTTGATTGACGGCGTAACGCTCTCTCTGAACGAGGAAAGCAGCAGCTACGCCACCGTTTCCATCACGGAAGACTATTCCAACGTCGCCGAAACCGTCGACAGTTTCATTACGGCGTATAACAGTCTGGCGAATATGATCGCCGAGTATACGGCTTTCGATCCGGAAGAGGGTACGAAAGGCGTTCTTTTCGGCGATTCCACCATCCGCGATTTGTCGAGTTCGTTGGCGGCGGGGATCAGCTCGTTGATCCCGAATATGCCCGGCGCCAAAGTCTCCGATTTGAACGACGGAACGGGAATCGATCTTGGCAGCATCAAGATAACCAACCGGCTGGGCGCCAGCGCCACATTCGATCTTACGGGAGCGGAAACCGTACAAGATATTCTTGACGCTATCAATACGAATAAAGACATCAAAGTAACAGCTTCCGTAAATTCGGCGGGAACGGGTTTCAACCTGACGGACAATTCCGGCGGGACGGGGCAATTCAAGGTGGAAGAAGTGAACGGCGCCACCACTGCCAACGATTTGGGATTGTTGTATTCCATATACAGCAACAATATCAATGGCGCCAGCATTTACGACGGCGGTTCAACCAGCTTGGCCAGCATCGGAATCTCATTGAATTCGGATGGGACGCTGTCGTTCGACTCGACCAAATTGCAAAGCGCATTGAATCAAGATCCCGATCTCGTGAAGAATCTACTTACAGCGGCCAATGTAGGCTTTGCCAAAAGTTTCGGCGCGATCGTGAAGCGATTCAGCGCTTACGGCACGGGTTTAATGGACGCCCGGACCGAATCCATCCAAGACCGCATCGATATGTATAACGATCAGATCGAACGTTATAACGATAGAGCGGAGGCTATGGAAATAACCCTGCGCAAGCAGTTTACGGCTTTGGAATCGACGCTCTCCGAGTCTCAACAATTGAGTCAATATCTTACGCAGCAACTAGGCGGAAGCAGCAGCTGATAAAAAACGTTTCGATTCGCAGCCGAATGATGGTATAATGATTCCGCCGATGCTTGACGATCGGTCGATTCAGGGAAAAAAGCAGAAGGAGTTTGCCCGGTGGCGGCCCATTTAGCGCATTCGCATAAACAATATCTCAAAACGCAAATCGACACAGCCAGCCAACCGCAACTCTTGCTGATGCTTTTCGAGGGGGCCGTCAAAAAACTGCACCTCGCCAAAAAAGCCATCGCCGAACGCGCCATTGAAAAATCCCACCAGGAACTGACGAAAGTCCAACGCATCTTCGTGGAATTGATGATCGCCCTCGATCTGGAAAAAGGGGGGGAGATCGCCGCCAATCTACTTCGCATTTACGATTTTATCTATCATCGGCTGGTGCAGGCCAATATCCGGCAAAATGCAGCGATCATCGACGAATTGCTTCCCATTATCGAAGACCTGCGCAGCGGCTGGATTCAGGCGGTGGAAATTTTCAACAGCGAACAGAAAAACGCCGCCGGAAAGCCGCTCTCTTCCTCAGCGCCCGCCGTCCTGCCCGCTTCTTCCCAAAAGCTGTCGACCGAAACGGCGAAGAAGCCGGAAACGACGGCCAAATCTCCCGTTAAGCCGCCTGCGAGAAATCCTTACGCCCGCCCGGCGAAAGCCGCTGCGGAAAGCCCTCAGGAACGCCCGCGCTTGAATATCCGCGGGTGAGAGACGCAGAGCGTGGGCGGCGCGCCGCCATTCCCATCATTCTTCATGATCGAATAGGATTTATTGAGGAAACCATTCCATCAGCATGTTTCTAGCGTAGGGCATGCATATTCATGTTTTGGTTTTCGGGCGATAATCGATGGGATCGATGCAGGCGTCGTATGTTTCTTTTTCGATTCTAATCCAATCCGTTCTTTCTAGACCACATTTGTTTCCAGAGAAAGGACTGAAGGGAAAAGCGCAGGCGACTTTAATCCATCGGCTTTGATATCGGGAGATGTTCCTGACTTCATCGATCGCTTCGGAAAGGTCTTGATCCTGACTAAAGATCAATGCTACATCGTAGAGATTTTCCTGCGCCATTCTAACGATATCCAACGCAATGCGAACATCGATTCCTTTTTCCCGGCCAATGCGTATGGAAGCGGAAGTTCCGTCGGGAAGCGTCGCCGATTCATCAGTATATTTCAATAACCGGGAATACGTGTGGATGCCGCGCGATTCCATAACGGCAAGTTTTGCAATCCAAAAATTATTCCAAAATGGATTCTCCGAATAGCTAGGCATCCCCGTGTAGAAGTTGACTTGCGAGAGACTCCAACTTTGCGAGTTGGCGATGGATTCGGCGAGAGCGAGGGGATTGTAATTGGGATGGGTATAGCCGAAAGCGTACTTGACGGAAAGAAAGAGATTCTGTCCATCGAAAAAAGCTACTGCCCGTTTTTGATCTGGTTCGTTCGGCACAATATTATTCCCGGATTTCTCATTCAATACTTATTAAACAAAACCCCACCGGAGACTTTTCGGCTTATCCAGTGGGGACTAAAAGCTCGTAAAAGAGATCATGAAAGAGATATTTTCCATTCGTTTTTATAGAATATTACGCCAATGCGACAATGTCAAGATTTGAAATTTCGCAGCGGATAGAATCGTAAATTCGGCCGGGCGAATAAATACTTTGAACGGTTTTACAGAACGGCCTATTTTCCAACAAACGAGCCTCATGCAAAATTCTATTATTTCTCCCCCAAGCCTGGGGAATTTAGGAGTGGGTTGTTTTAAGTCCATAAAAACAACCCCCCTCTAACTCCCCCCAAGCTTGGGGGGAGAATTTAAAAGCGGATTTTATCACTTTTGCAAGAGCCTCAAACAATAAGATATCCGTTCCCTCATTAGGCGTCGTCAATTCGCCGCGCTTATCCTTGTCAACGATCGAATCCTGTCTTATCTTGGATGACGCCATATTACCTTGGCGTCCATTCTCAAGAGAAGGGATTGTTCGTCATGAAATTCGGCATTCACGCTTACGCTTGGTGCTCCCAATGGAGCAACGATACGCTGGATTTGATCGATAGGGTGAAGGAATTGGGATTGGATTTTATCGAGATCCCTTTGATGTGCCTGGAAACGTTCGACGCCCAGGCCGTCAAAGCGCGCTTGGAAAGCGCAGGACTCGATTCTTGCACATCCACTGTGCTATTAGGCGATACGGATATCACCAGCAGGGACGAAGGCATCCGGCGCAAAGGCGTGGATTATCTAAAAGCGTGCGTCAAGGCGACGCATGACATCGGCGCGGCGAATTTTTCCGGCGTCATCTATTCCCAGCACGTCAAGGCGGCAGTAAAGCCTCCGACGCCGCAGGAATGGGAATATTCCGCCGACGCGTTGCGCGAAGTTGCCCGCTTCGCTCAAGATTTCGGCGTGCAAGTCGGATTGGAGCCGGTGAACCGCTACGAAACCTATCTCGTCAACACCTGCGAGCAAGCGATCAAACTGATCGAGACGATCGGCGAACCCAACGTCAAAGTGCACCTCGATACCTATCACATGAATATCGAGGAAAAAAGTTTTTATGGCGCCGCCAAACTCGCGGGCGACAAGTTGATTCACATCCACCTTTGCGAAAACGACCGAGGAATACCCGGAACCGGCCTGGTGGATTGGGACGGCCTTTTCAAAGCCTTAGGGGAAATGAATTATCAAGGATGCGCGGCTTTGGAGTCCTTCGTCGAGTGCACCGGCAACATGAATACCTGGGTATGGAGGCGGCTGGCGCAAGATGGAGATACGCTCGTACGCGAAGGCATCGCGTTCATCAAGGGAATGCAGAAGAAATACGGCCTCGCGTAAACCGTTGCGCCCATCTTCGGCGTCGGTTATTTTCCCGCCGTCAGGGACAAAACAGTGTAGGGTGGGCTCAAAGCGAAGCGTAGCCCACCCATACAGATAATCGCTGTTTTTGGATTATTTTCCCGCGGCTAAGGACATGGCGTCCGCCTCCAGTTCTTCCTTCAATTTCACCGTTTCTTCCCGCAAAGCGGCCTGGGAGATGTTATAGGCGCAGAACTTAGGGCCGCACATGGAGCAATAGACGGCTTTTTTGTGTTTTTCCTCCGGCAGCGTCTCGTCGTGAAAGGCGCGCGCCGTTTCGGGATCGAGGGACAATTCGAATTGCCGCTCCCATTGGAAAGCATAGCGCGCCCGCGAAAGTTCGTCGTCGCGGTCCCGCGCACCGGGGCGTCCTCGCGCCACGTCGGCGGCGTGGGCGGCGATTTTATAGGCGATGCAGCCTTGTTTTACGTCCTCCAGGTTGGGCAGGCCGAGATGTTCCTTCGGGGTGACGTAGCAAAGCATGGCCGCTCCCGCCATACCTGCCACGGCGGCGCCGATAGCAGAGGTGATATGATCGTAGCCGGGGGCGATGTCCGTCACCAGCGGTCCCAATAGATAGAACGGAGCCTCATGGCAAACTTCCATTTCCTTCCGCACGTTCATTTCCACTTGATTGAGCGGCACGTGCCCCGGCCCTTCGACCATCACTTGCACGTCGTGCGACCATGCGCGCTCCGTCAATTCGCCCAGCGTTTCCAACTCGGCGAACTGGGCCGCATCGCTGGCATCGGCGAGACAGCCGGGGCGAAGTCCGTCGCCGAGGCTGAAAGCCACATCGTATTTTTTGAAGATTTCGCATAACTCGTCAAAGATCGTATACCAAGGATTTTCCCGCTGGTGGTGAGCCATCCAACGCGCCATCAGCGAACCGCCGCGGCTGACGATGCCCGTTACGCGGTTGAGCGTCAGGGGAAGATGCCGCAATAGCGTACCTGCATGGATGGTCATATAATCCACTCCCTGCTTGGCCTGGCTTTCCACCGTTTCCAGCAGGATGTCTTCCGTTAAATCCGACACGCTATCGACTTTCGTCAAGGCTTCGTAGGTGGGAACCGTGCCGATGGGAACGGGGCAGTTGTCGATGATGGCCTGGCGGATTTCCGTCAGGTTGCCGCCGGTGCTCAGGTCCATGACTGTATCGGCGCCGTAGCGGATAGCCCAGTTCATCTTCTCCACTTCCAATTCGACGCCGGAAGCAACGGGCGAGCTGCCGAGGTTGGCGTTGATTTTACAGGATGCGGCGATGCCGATGCCGATCGGATCGAGGCGCTTATGATTGACATTGGCGGGTATAATCATACGCCCGCGCGCCACTTCGGAACGTACAAGTTCGGGATCGAGATTCTCCCGTTGGGCGACGCGGCGCATTTCCGGAGTGATAACGCCCTGCCGGGCGAGATGCATCTGGGTAACGTTTTCCCCCGGCGCGCCGGGGCGGCGATCGAATTCCATCATGGGACCTACTCCTTCGATTGAAATCAAGCGGATGCGGCTAGCGATTCAACGCATGGCGCAGCGCGTCTAGCGGCGGGAAAGGATAGAGTTTCGCAGAAAGGGCTGAATCAAGGCGAGAATTTACCCTATTCGTAAAACAAGCCGCAACGTCGCTTTCCTCCGCCGGTACTAACCGGATCAGGTTCAGGGGTACCCCTCGCGGGATTCTCAGGGCCGGGCCAGGCCCACCCCCAGCGATCTTGTACGCTTTTTATTATACTTGCGCAGGGCGGAAGACGTCAACGGCGGTTTGCGAATGGAGAAATATCATCGAATTTCTTTAATAAATGGCCATCTTATGATATCGTTCTGCCAGGGATTCTTGTTGTTAGAACGCTCGAATGAGCGGAAGGAGTTTGTATTTTGGCGAGAAAAGGATTCTTGTTTATTGCGTTTTTCATGGCGGCGAATTCCAGCCTTTACGGACAAGTCGTTATCAACGAAATTATGTACAACGCATCCGTCAGCCCGCTGGAATATGTTGAGTTGTTCAATCCAACTCATGAGACCATCGATCTATCCGGCTGGACGCTCAAGGACAACCTGGATTCACATCAATTCGTTATCCCCTTCGGAACGTTTATTCTCGCCAATAGTTATGCCGTCATATCGAACGATAGCGAAGATTTTTACCAGACTTACGGATTTCTTCCGGCGGCCGGCGGCTTGACGTTTAACTTTGCGAATGGGGGCGATTCGGTTCGGTTTTACGATGCGCAAAACCGGCTTATCGAAGCGGTGGAATACGACGACCGCTCGCCCTGGCCAGAAATGGCGGACGGCGGCGGCGCTTCGCTGGAACGGCGCAACGCCTTGCTGCCGCCGGGGCTGCCAATAGCTTGGGCGGCTTCCGTCGAAATGGGAACACCGGGAGCGGCCAACTCGGCGCATATCGACAAACTGCCTCCCGTGATTTTCGCGCTCGATCATTCTCCTAAAATACCAGCTCCCAACCAATCCGTAACCGTAACGGCGCAGATGATCGATTTGGATGGAACGATCGCATCGGCGGCGTTGTATTATGGATGGAACAACGGAACCGTTTATCAAAAGGCGGCAATGGCCGATGACGGCCAACATGGCGACGGCGAAGCCGGAGACGGAATCTACGGCGCGAAAACTCCCGGCGCCAGCGCGGGATCGATATTGCGTTTTTATATTGAAGCGAAGGACGACGGCGGCTCGGCATCTCTCTTTCCCGAAGCAGGGAAGGATCAACCCTATTTAACCGTATACGAAAATGCGCTGCCCAACGAACGGGTATCGATTCTGCGGCTGGCCATGCGGCCGGAAGTCAATCAACAGTTTCTGGCGCAATATCAAACCGATGTTTACTTTCCCGCGACGTTTTACGATGGGGATCAAGTATATTACAACGTTCAAGTCCGTCATCGCGGGCGTTCGCGCGTTCAAAACGGCCGCTTCAAAATTCGCTTTTCTCCCAGCCAACTCTATCGCGGCAAAATC
Organism: Candidatus Omnitrophota bacterium; assembly: GCA_040755155.1. Lineage (NCBI taxonomy): Bacteria > Pseudomonadati > Candidatus Omnitrophota > Candidatus Omnitrophota bacterium. The sequence goes on from JBFMBP010000056.1 coordinate 44,581, forward strand.
CGGCGTTTGAATTTCAACGGAACGGATGCGTCGACGATCCTGCGGGAGTATCTAAGTTATCAATTGTATCAGGATGCGGGGCTGCCCAATTTGGAAAGCGAACTCGTGCGTCTGCATATCAACGGCAAGGCGGGAGCGGGAACGCCCTATCGCGTCGCCATCGAAAATCCTGACGGCCAGTTTCTGAAACGCCGACAATATTTCCAGCGCGACGATGGCAATCTCTACAAGACCACGCTCGATGGAACGCCGCAAAACAAAGCGACATGGCGTTATATAGGCGACGATCCCGATTTGTACCGCCATTGTTATATCAAGCAAACCAACGAGGAAGAAGACGATTTCAGCGACATAATCCAATTCTGCAAGGCGTTATCGCAGGCCAATCCGTGGGATCCGGATTATCTGGACAAGGTCTATTCCGTGTTAAACGCCGATAATTTCATTCTTTGGATGGCTGTTTCCGCCTGCGTTGCGCATTGGGATTCGCCGTATACCGATCATGGACAAAACTATGTTTTGTACGACAATCCCGCCACGAGGCAATTCGAGGTCATTGCCTGGGATTTGAATGGGACATTCAATTATACGTCCAATCTAAACGATTTGAATTACCGCAAACTTTACACTCATATCCGATCTACCAAATTTCCCACGATCAATATGATGTTGAACCATCCCCTTTTGGGATCGCAGTACTATCGTGAAATTGACAGACTGATGAATACGCTCTTTTCGCAGGAGTCGATGAACCAGCGGATCGAAGCCGCAAGACAGGCTCTGCAATTGAACGCGAGTTCCGTCAGTTTTCTTAAAACCTACGTTGCGCAGCGCCTGAAGGATTTATCCGCATGGATCAACCGCGATCAAGGCATCGCCTTCATCTCCAAGCCCGTTTACCAGGCGATCATCGGCGAACCGTACCTATATCGCTGCGTCGCCGTAGATTACCGGCAAAACCAAGCCATCGCCTATTCGCTGGCCGATGCTCCCTCTTGGTTATCCGTTGATTCGCAGACGGGAGAATTGCGGGGCGTACCCGCACAGGAAGGCCGTTTCGATGTTGTCCTGGAAGCACAAAGCAAAAAGGGCGTACGAATAACGCAAGCCTTCTCTCTGCAAATCGTTGATTCTAAACCGAAATTGATTCTGACGTTCAACGAAGCAGGAGCGGCGGCGATGGATAGCAGCGGTTATGCGCGCCAAGGCCAATTACGCGGAGCCGCTAAGCGGGTGGATGGACGCTTGGGCCAGGCTGTTTCCTTGAGCGGTAATTCCTATGTGGAATTTCCGCATGACGATTCGCTCCATCTGACAGGATCGGTTACAGTGGAAGCGTGGATCAGTCCGAACGTCATCACGACAGGCAATCCGGTAATTCTGACCAAAGGAGACGCGGATCAATTCAATTATAATTTGCTGCTGGGTTATGGGCCGTTTACTTGGGACGTCATGGAACCTGGTTTTATGCCGCATCGCTTCGACATTGAAAACCGCGTCTATTATGGCCGGAAAGAGATCGAAGCCCAGTTAAAGAGAAATCAATGGATTCATCTCGCTGGAACTTACGATTCGGGCGAGGAACTCGTTTGTGTTTACGCCAATAACCGGCGCATCGTGGAAAGCAGCTGCCGCGCCCGCATGGTTGAAAATCAACGCTCCCTATTCATCGGCCTGAACAGCAACGGCTTCCAGGGATTGGTGGACGACGTCAAAATCCTGCCGTTCGCCAAGCAGGCTTTCGCCGCGGGCTTGTGTCTATCGCAAGTAGACGTATCCGGCCTCTCTCCGGCGCAAGAACGAGTGACGCTTTCTTTATCGAGATATCAAACAACCGCTATCCATACGGAAGAGTATTGCCTCTATCTCGTTAACGCGAATCGCTGGCTCGCCCTGCCGCCAGGATCGCTAGCGCCGGGAAAGACGATATCCTGGTGGCTGGACGATCTGGGAATCGAAGAACCATTGCCGGAGCGGGAAATCCTGGCGCTATACCCCATCGCCAGCTTAGGTCAGCCGCGCCGCGAGTTCATTCTCGATCAGGTCGCTTGGGGCGAAGCGGCGCCGGACGAAAGCGATCCTGGCGCTCAGGCGGCGGTCTGGCTGCCAGGACATTCCGTAAAAATTACGCAAGAACGGCCTGCGTCTTTATCGTTGAAAAATTTCGCCGATAACGACGAGATGGATTTGGATTGGATCGTTTCGCCGCAAATGCTCGATGGACCGGCGATTACCCAGTTTACTATCGAGAATGGGGCAGCAACGGCGAAACAACGCGACATCCACTTGCAAATAATGGCGCAAAACGCCGCCTCGTCCTGGAAAATGCGCCTTGCAAATACTCCGGCGATGGGCGGCGCATGGATTCCCTTTTCCGCCAATGCGGAATGGAGCCTGCCGCCCGGCGAGGGAGAAAAAACCGTATATTTGCAAATCGCCGATGCGGCGGGAAGACGCTCTCCCGTTTCATCTGCCAAGATACGGCTGGAGGCGGGAACGCCGGTCGCCGATTGGTTCTTTCAGGAATGAGGACAATAGATCATTCTCATTTTTCCGAGTCTTTCGAATCCACTAAGATGAAGTATAATGGGAACCGAAAAGTTGACTGTCTATCGAGTTTATGAATATCCCCGTAACCATCGAAAGGGAATAGATGAAGCGTTTCCTCATTGATATTTATAATTCCGTTTATTATTCGTTTCAAAAAATAGTAGGAAATTTTTATCGAGAAAGAGCGCATAAACGGTTGCGGCGATTACATCCGGATGCATCATTTATCGGTCCTTACGAGAAAAACAAAGCTTATGGAAGTCTTCCAGTAGAGCAATGGCTTTACGCGAATCGCGAACGGATTCGAGGAACTGTTTTAGATATGTCCACTCCCCGCGCATTGCACGAGTGGATTTACCAGTTACCGTCTGTTGGGAAAGTGTTAATCAGCGATTTACATCCCGGCGAAGTGGAGAAAATGGGTTTCCGCTCCCCTGTGGATATCGCCGGGGATTTTTGCGCCGAAGAACTGCCGGTCCCACCCGAAAGTTTCGATACGATTCTTTGCATAAGCATTTTGGAGCATTGCGAAAATCCCTTGGCGATGGTAAAAAACTTTCAAAGGCTTCTGCGACTGCAAGGAGTTGTTTTTATTTTATGTCCCTATGTGGCTATTGACGGTCATATGGACCCGGATTATTGGCGTTTTGGACGCGACGCCTATCTTCTGATGGCTCGCAAAGCCGGTTTGAGGGTCGTACAAACCGGCCAAATCGGCGATATGGGGAAATATTTATTATACGAGATCGGCGAAAACGCCAAGGCGAAATCATGGCATCGCGGCATTCCTTTGTCCAATTGGATGATTGCGCAGAAAGTGGATTCTTTGGATCGATAACCTATATATTGTCAACAGGCGGTTTCTATCTTGCGAGTTCCTTTCGTTAATTTACCTCTTCAACATCAGCCGTTCAAGAAGGAATTATTGGATGCCCTGGAACGGATTTTGGATCATGGACAGTTCATATTTGGTCCGGAAGTAGACCAATTTGAGAAACGGTTCGCCGAATACTGCGGCGTCAAATACGCCGTCGGCGTGGATAACGGTACCAGCGCCCTCTGTTTATCGATGCGGGCGTTGGAAATCGGTCCCGGCGATGAATTGCTCGCCGTTCCCAACTCGTTTCTCGCTTCCGCATCCTCCATCGCGCTGACGGGCGCGCGTCCGGTTCTTGTGGACGTGGGGGAAGATTACAACATAGATCCCGAGCTTCTGGAGGCGGCCATTACGCCGCGAACCAAGGCGATTCTTCCCGTACATCTTACCGGACGCCCGGCGGATATGCGTCCCATCCTGGAAATCGCGCGGCGGTATAACCTTTTCGTCATCGAAGATTGCGCTCAAGCGGTTGGAGCAAAATACCACGGCCAGCGCGTCGGTTCTTTCGGCGACGCCGGATGTTTCAGCATGCATCCCCTGAAAACCTTAAACGCCATTGGAGATGCGGGAGTAGTTGCAACCAATAACGAAGAACTAGCGGAAAAGCTGCGCTGGGCGCGCAATCATGGCTTGCGAACAGACGTTTTTTATAACTGCGCTTTCTGGAGTCCCAATTGCCGTTTGGACGCGCTGCAAGCCGCTTTTCTTTCCGCAAAATTATGTCATTTGGATGAGCGCATCGCAAAACAGAGGGAAGTCGCCGATTTCTATCGCCAACAGTTGCAAGATGTCGTCTGGGTTCCTACGGACCAGCCGCACGAATACGCCATCTACCAGACGTTCATCATTCAAACCGATCGCCGAGACGAACTCGCGCGTTATCTTGACGAACGGGGAATCGAAACCAGGATTCACTATAAAACGCCGCTTCACTTGCAGCCGGCAGCGGAATATTTGGGATATAAGCCAGGCGATTTTCCCGTCACGGAACGGCAATGCGAAAGAATCCTCAGTTTGCCGATTTATCCGGAATTGACCGAGGAACAAATATCGTTCGTCGTGGAGGAAATCGAGAGATTTTTTGCTTGACAATGGAAAATTCCAATCATTTGAAAGAATGGTGGGCTACGCTTCGCTTTTAGCCCACCCTACTTATCTTTAAAATCCCTCACCCTTGCCCTCTCCCAGAGGGCGAGGGAATGGAATTGCGTAACATGTGTTATTAATTAAAGGAGCGTTTCGATGAAAAAGGTTTTAGTAACGGGCGGCGCTGGATATGTAGGAGCCGTGCTGGTTCCTAAGTTATTGCAAAAAGGATATGGAGTTAAAGTACTCGATCTCTATATTTTTGGGGACGACGTCCTCGATGAAGTGAAAGGCAATCCAAACCTGGAACAGATCAAAGGCGATATCCGCGATCAGGCCTTATTGCGTTCGTCTCTTTCCGGCTGCGACGCCGTGATTCATTTGGCCTGCGTATCGAACGATCCCAGCTTCGAACTGAATCCCGCGCTAAGCAAGTCGATCAATTACGACGCCTTCGAGCCGTTGGTTTTCATTTCCAAGGAAGCGGGCTTGAAGCGCTTCATCTACGCCTCGACTTCCAGCGTCTACGGCGTCAGCGACGCCCCCAATGTAACGGAAGATCATCCCCTGGTTCCATTAACGGACTACAATAAATATAAAGGATTATGCGAGCCGATTCTGGCGCGCTATCAATCTCCCGAATTCACAACTGTGACGATACGCCCAGCTACCGTTTGCGGCTATTCGACTCGGATGCGGTTCGACCTGAGCGTCAACATCCTGACCAATCACGCCGTAAATAACGGACGCATCACCGTCTTCGGCGGCAGCCAAAAACGCCCCAACATACACATTGATGACGTAACCGATCTCTATGTGGATTTATTGGAAATGCCGAAGGAAATAATCGCAGGCGATATTTTCAATGCGGGTTATCAAAACCACACAATCATGGAAATCGCCGAAATCGTGCGCGATGTCGTCTCGCAAGAAGTTTCGGGCCGGGGAAGCGTGGAGATCATTACGACTCCCTCCGACGATTTGCGCTCTTACCATATCTCGTCGGAGAAAATCAAACAGAAATTGGGCTTCGTTCCCAAGCATACGATCGAAGACGCCGTGAGAGATTTATGCCGAGCGTTCGCCGCCGGAAAATTTCCCAACTCGATGACCGACATCCGCTATTTCAACGTCAAGATGGCCAAGGCCGTCAATTTGCAGTAAAGGGGATTATCAATGGGTAAGTGCATCGTAACCGGCGGAGCGGGATTCATCGGCAGCCACATGGTAGATTTGCTGCTGGAAAAAGGGCATGAAGTTACCGTGCTGGATAATTTCAGCACCGGGCGCCCCTCCAATCTTGAACATCAGCGGAACAATCCGCGGTTGAAAGTTCATGAAATCGACATCCGTCGATTCGACGCTCTTCTTCCCCTATTCGACAATGTGGATTGGGTGATTCACTACGCCGCGTTGGGCGATATCGTCCCTTCCGTACAACGTCCGTTGGAGTATACCAGTTCCAACATTGAAGGAACGATTCACGTTTTGGAAGCGTCGCGCCGGAATAACGTCAAACGATTCGTCTACGCCGCCTCTTCGTCTTGCTACGGCATTCCCGACATTTATCCCACGCCGGAAACGGCGCCCATCCGTACGGAATATCCCTACGCCTTGAGCAAATATTTGGGCGAACAGGCGGTTTTGCATTGGAACAAGGTGTATAAACTCCCCACGATTTCCTTGCGTTTCTTCAACGTCTATGGCCCGCGCTCGCGCACGTCGGGCGCTTACGGCGCCGTTTTTGGCGTATTCCTTAAGCAAAAATTGGCGGGGAAGCCGTTTACAGTCGTGGGCGACGGTTCGCAGACTCGCGATTTTGTCTTCGTCGCGGACGTGGCCCGCGCTTGCCTGGCGGCGGCGGAATCTTCGCTCGGCGGCGAGATTTTCAATGTAGGAGCAGGCCGTCCAGTTAGCGTCAACCGGTTGGTTGAATTGTTGAAAGGCGAGGTTGTTTACGTTCCTAAACGTCCGGGTGAACCGGATTGCACTTACGCCGATATTGCTAAGATTCAAACCATGTTAGGCTGGAAGCCGACGGTAACGTTCGAAGAAGGCGTTTCCATCATGATGAATCAAATCGATTATTGGAAAAACGCTCCCTTGTGGGATCCCGACAATATCCGCGAAGCCACGGCCGATTGGTTTAAATATCTCTCAGCCTGATAAAACGCGAATCGTTCTAAATACTAAGGCAGATTATGTTCGACCAATACAAACACAAAATCAAAACTCCGGAAAAAATCCGCGAATCGATCGGACCGTTCCCGCGCGAGAAGAAAGCGATTATGTGTCATGGCACCTTCGATATCGTTCATCCCGGCCATCTGCGCCATCTGATGTACGCAAAAGAGCGAGCCGATGTTCTCATCGCCAGCATCACTTGCGACGAATACATCCCCAAAGGACCTTACCGGCCTTTTGTTCCGGAAGATTTGAGGGCGGCCAATCTTTCCGCACTGGAGATGGTGGATTACGTCGTCATTGATCGCAATCCTACGCCTATCGAGAATATCCGACTTATCCAACCTGATCTGTTCGCTAAAGGTTTCGAATATTCCGAAGACGGCATTCACCCCAAAACGCGGGAAGAGATAAACGCTCTGGAATCCTACGGCGGCGAGTTGTTGTTCACGCCTGGAGATATCGTCTATTCATCAACGGCGCTGCTCAAACATCACATTCCTAACTTGGCTATTGAAAAACTTTTGGTGCTGATGGAAGCGGAAAACGTAGATTTTGCGGATTTCCGCAAAACACTGCGCCAACTTTCTGGTTTTCGCGTGCACGTCATCGGCGATACGATCGTGGACAAATACACCCAATGCTCTATCCTGGGCGCGGCGCAGGACGCCCCGACGTTCAGCATTAAAAAAGAGTATTCCGAATCCTATCCGGGAGGCGCGGCGATCGTGGCCATGCACGTGCGCAGCCTAGGCGCGCGGGTGATATTTTCCACGATGCTGGGGAACGATGCGGTGAAGGATTTCGTTTTGAATAAAATGAAGGATGCGGAAATTCAAACATGTCCCGTCATCGACAAGACGCGTCCCACTGTTCTAAAAGAACGCTTCATGGTAGAAAATTACCGGATGGTGCAGGTGGACGATCTCGACAACCGCATCATTTCGGAAAAAAATCTCAAGAAAATTTGCGATAATATCCAATCCGGCGAAGCGGACGTTTATATCTTCAGCGACTTCCGCCATGGCCTTTTTCACCCCACAACGATTAACGAAATGCGGGAAATATTGCCCGCTTCCTCATTCAAAGCCGCCGATAGCCAAGTCAGCAGCCGTTGGGGGAATATTCTGGATTTCAACCATTTCGATCTAATTACGCCCAACGAACGAGAAGTGCGATACGCTCTTGGCGATCAGGATTCCGTGATTCGGCCTTTGGCGTACAATCTCTACGAACGCGCCAATTGCCGTTACATGATCCTCAAGATGGGAGAGCGAGGTCTGCTTGCTTACCGGGGTCTTGGCATATCTCCCCGCAATTTCTTCATTCTGGATAGTTTCGTCCACGATTTAGTCGATCCCGTAGGCGCCGGAGACACGCTTTTAGCGGTGAGCTCGTTAGCGTTGGCGCAATCCAACAATATCCTTATCGCTTCTGTGTTGGGAAGCTTGGCGGCGGCGGCGGCCTGCGAGCGGAAAGGCAATACGCCCATTACTATCCAACAAATCGAAGAGAAATTGGACTCCATCGAGAAATCGGTAAATTAATGAATTACTTGATCGTCGGCTTGGGAAATATTGGCAAGAAGCGCAAAACATTGTTGGGGGAGCGTTGTATTTATACGGCGGATCCCTATCAACCTGATGCAGACTTCCGCCAGTATGCGGATGCACCGCCGGAGAAATTCGACGCCGTTATTTTATCTGGACCGAATCATGTCAAAATCGAACAATTAACGCACTTTCTAAAATTGAGAAAACATGTACTTGTAGAAAAACCCTTGCTCTTTCCCGATGACTTTGCCGCCAGCGAACTGAAATCACTTTCCAAACAAACAGGAGCCATATGGTATACTTCTTACAACCATCGCTTCGAGCCGTTAATTCAACGCATGAAAAAGCTGCTGGACGAAGGAGCAGTGGGAACGATCTATAAGGCTCGCCTCCTTTACGGAAATGGAACCGTCCGAAACAACATCGGCAACTGGAGAGAAGAAGGCTATGGCATTCTGGACGATTTGGGATGCCACTTAATCGATTTGACATGCTTTCTTTTCGGGGAACTAAGCGTTGATTATCTTCCTTGGGATTTGCGCCGCATCGAATCGAAGAATTACGACTACGGTTTGCTCGCCGCGCCCGGTCGCCGCATCGTCCTGGAATTCGGTTCTATCTTTTGGAAAAACACATTCGCCATCGAAGTTTTGGGAGAGAGAGGTTCGTTGCATCTTTCCGGACTCTGCAAATGGGGTGGAAGCGAATTGCTAATCCGCTCGCGCGTTTTCCCAAGCGGAGCGCCGATCGAATCGCAGGAAACCGCCACGCCTCCCGATCCCACCTGGGCCAAAGACCTTGAGGAATTCGAACACTGCGCCGCCGAAGGCCGATGTTCTTATGAAAACGACCTACGCATTAACCGCAGTATGCAAACCGCAGCGCGACATTGGCTTGAACAGGAGGCGGAACGATGCGGCGAATGAATATCGTCGTCACTGGCGCCAGCGCGGGCATCGGCGAAGCGTTGACGCGGGCGTTGTCCCAGGAAGGGCATCGACTTTTCGTCTGCGCCCGCCGGGCGGAAAAACTGAAGCAAATTACGGACGACGGCGCTCTCGCCCAATGGCGCGTCTGCGACATTTCCGAAGAAACGCAAGTCGCCGATTTCGCCGAATGGATCGCAACGCAAACCGATAGCGTCGACGCCGTCGTCAACTGCGCCGGACTGTTCGGCTCTATCGGCCCCATGCACGAAACGGATACCGAAGAATGGTTCCAAACCCTCAAGATCAACTTGTTGGGACCGTATCTAACGAATAAATACTTCTTCCTGGCTTTATTAAAATCGTTCTATCCCCGCATCGTCAATTTTTCCGGCGGCGGCGCCTTCAATCCCTTTCCTCATTACAGCGCTTACGCCGTTTCCAAAGCGGCGACGGTGCGCATGACGGAAAACATGGCCGTTGAATTGGCGCCTTATGGCATCATGGTCAACGCCGTTGCGCCCGGCTTCGTATGGACGGAAATTCACGAAGCAACGCTGAAAGCGGGACCGGAGAAAGCGGGCAAAGAACATTATGAAGCCACATTAAAAAAAAAGGAAGCGGGAGCGGTTCCCATCGAGATTCCCGTAGCTTGCGTCCGTTTTCTCTTATCCGAACAGGCGGACGGATTGACCGGCAAAACACTGAGCGCCAGTTTCGATCCTTGGTCTGCGCCCGAATTTCAAGAGCGGATCGAAGAGATCAACCGCTCCGAATTGTACACCATGCGCCGGATCAATTTGGCGCATCTTCCCAACGACCCGCTCAGCGCCGCTTTAAGCGCCGCCAAAAAGAAAGGATGATGCGCGCGGCGTTAGCATGGCGAGATAACGCAAATGGACATTATCGCTTGAGGTGAAAGAATGAATTCCTCCATTCCTATGACGGGATTTATCGGTCTGTCGCATTTGGGATTGGTTTCCAGCATCTGTTGGGCTTCGTTCCAACAGAATATCGTCGGCGTGGACGTCGACGATAGGACAGTTTCTTCCTTGAATGAGAACCGGCTTCCCATCGTCGAACCGGGATTGGAAGAGATATTTCTGCAACATCGGGGGAAAATGGAATTTTCTACCGATTTTTCGCTCCTGTCGGAATGCCCGCTCGTCGTCATTTCCCGCGACGTACCCACGAATGAGAAGAACGAAAGCGATTTGTCGATTTTGGACGTTTTGATCGACCGCGCCATTCCTCATCTTAAAAATAACGCTACGTTGGTTTTAATGAGCCAGGTTCCTGTCGGCTATTCGCGGCGTTTGCGCCAACGGATTCGCGATCTCAAACCGGATTCCTCCATCGAACTGATTTACTGGGTGGAGACGCTGATTATCGGAAACGCCGTGGAGCGCTGCCTCAAGCCCGAACGCATGATTTTGGGCGTGGAAGACGCGGCGCGCCCTCTTCCAGGGGGATTTCAAATCGCGATGGAACGCTACGGCTGCCCCTTGCTGCCAATGATCTATGAAAGCGCCGAGCTGACGAAGACGGCTATTAACCTTTATCTTTGCAGTTCGGTAACCTACGCCAATACGCTTTCCGATCTTTGCGAAGCGGTTGGGGCGAATTGGTCGGAAGTGGTCCCGGCGCTGCAACTCGACCGCCGCATCGGCAAATTCGCCTATATCCGGCCCAGTTTGGGCATCCGAGGGGGAAATCTCGAAAGAGACCTCATCACTCTAAATACACTAAGCGAAAAAAATGGCGTGGATGCCCGCTTCATCGATACGATCATTCGATACAATGGGGATCGCTTGAATTGGGTGAACCGAAAATTGCAAAAACATGTGTTCGATCAAAGCCGCTCGCCCGTAATCAGCATATGGGGTTTGGCTTACAAGAAAGGGACGGCGTCGACCAAGAATTCAGCTTCACTGCAAATTCTCGACCGCTTGCAAGGAAAAGCGGAAATCCGGATTTACGATCCCGTAGTTCGTCTTGAAGAACCAAGGAAAGGCGTTACGGCTTACGCCGATAAATACGAAGCTCTGACGGGCGCTGATTGCCTGCTGATCTTAACGGATTGGGAGGAGTTTCAAACCTTAGACGCCCAAGCTGCGCACGAACGGATGAAGCGGCCGGTCGTCATCGATTGCGTAGGCGTTTTGTCTCAAAGCCATTACGAAGGGATCGTGTTGGAGAGAATGGGCGTCAGTCAATGCTAGAAGTCGCAACGAAATGCAACTCATTATTTCAATTCCCTTGTTTGGGAATATTTGTACGATATAAAAAGAGAATATTCCAATTTCCATCCTCGCCGTTGGGAGTAAAGACAGAGAATGCAAAATAAAGAATATATCGAAAAATATCTGGACGGCGTCATTCAAATCTCAAAGACGATCTCCGTAGCCGACATTGACCGGGCTATAGAAATTCTATTTGACGCCTGGCGCAAGCAGCAAACGGTCTTCATCGTCGGCAACGGCGGCTCGGCGAGCACCGCCACCCATTTCGCCGCCGATCTGAACAAAATGACCATTGTTCCGGGAAAACCGCGGATGCGCGTTTTCAGCCTTGTGGACAATATCCCCTTCATGAGCGCGCTCACCAACGACGACGGGTGGGAAAACGTCTACGTGGAGCAACTACAAAACTTTTTCCGTCCCGGCGACGTCGTTATCGCTTTCAGCGTGCATGGCGGATCGGGAAAAGACAAGGCGGGGAATTGGTCGCAAAATTTGCTGAAAGCGATGGATTACGCCCAAAAACATGGAGGCGCGGCGATTGGATTCAGCGGCTTCGACGGCGGCCCCATGAAGGATATGGCGGACGCTTGCGTCGTCGTTCCCTATAACACTACTCCCCACGTCGAATCTTTCCATGTTGTGCTGCATCATTTAGCGGCGTTCTGCCTGGCGGAAAAAATACGGCGCGCGGAAGACGAGCCGGCGCCGTGAAGCGAGCGGTTTTTTTGGATCGGGACGGCGTGCTCAATCGCCCCATCATCCGAGGCGCAACGGCGCACGCGCCGGAACGCTTCGAGGATTTCGAGATTTATCCCGAAGCGAAAGCAGCGGTGGAGAAGCTTCACGGCGCGGGACTGTTGGCGATCGTCGTCACTAACCAACCGGAGATTGCTCGAGGCGTATGTCCCCAAAACGATCTTAATGCCATGCACCGCCTATTGAAGGAACAAATGGCGATTGACGATATTTACGTTTGTCCCCATGAAGACAAAGACCGCTGTTCCTGCCGCAAACCGCTGCCGGGCATGTTGCTAGAAGCAGCCTGCAAGTGGGATATCGATCTTAAGCGTTCTTTTATGGTGGGCGATCGCTGGCGGGATATCGGCGCCGGAAACGCTGCCGGATGTCTGACGTTTCTCATCGAACGGGATTATAATGGCGAAGCGAATCCTCATTATCGAGTGAACGATTTGCCGGAAGCGGTTTCCCTCATTTTGCAATTGTTGGAAGAGGAGAAGAAGGCGTTATGAAAATCTTTATCGATACGGCCAATTTATCGGATATTGAAGCGGCTTTGCAGAGGGGATTCGTTTCCGGCGTAACTACTAATCCCTCTATCTTAGCGAAAGAAAAACAGATCGATTTCAAACAGCATATCGCCGAACTGATCGCCTTGTTGCGCCGTTATAAACAAGAAGTTCCCTTGAGCGTTGAAGTTTTCACATCCGATCCGGAGGAAATGATCCGGCAGGCGGAAGATTTCATGCAGACATTCGCTTACGATTCGTTAAACATCAAAGTTCCCATCGGCTGGGAAGAACTGCGGGTGATACACAATATGCGCCAACGGGGCGTCCGGGTGAATTGCACTTGCTGCATGTCTTATAACCAGGCCGTAATGGCGGCGGCGGCGGGCGCCAATTACGTGAGTCTCTTCTATAACCGCATTCGCGATGTTGGCTACGATGGCCGCCTCGTCGTGGAGCAAACGGCGCAAACGTTCCGCCAACATGGCGTAGATTCTGAAATCATCGTGGGCAGCATTCGGCATTTGTGCGATGTGAACGACGCCTTTATGGCAGGCGCGCATATTGTAACCGTTCCGCCGAAATTTTTCCCGCAATTGGTCGCCCACCCCAAAACGGACGAGGCGGTCAATCAATTCATCGCCGATTTTCGCAACATGTCGGCTTCGTAATATTCGTATTATTAAAAGACCATGCGGGACGGAGTAAACGAGTTCCGCCGCCGTCCTATACATCCAAAACGGTTTTTGCATGAAAAATCTATTTCGAACTCTGTTGCGCAGGCCGATTTGCTTTCTCGCCTATCGCCTGATCGGCGACAATCCCAGCACGGCGGCTTTGCTCAAAGATTTATGCCGCCGATTTAAATTTTTTCTCGCGCTTACTCCTCTCTTCAACCTGATGGCCGCCGCCTTCGAAGGCGTAACCCTCGGATTTCTCCTCTTGGCGTTAGATGTGCGCATCGGCGATGCCAGCGCCTCCACTTCGCAAGATGCGGGGCGTCTTGGCAAATTATTACTGGGCTGGAAAGAATGGCTTGGCGTAGACTATTTGTTTTTCCTATTGCTGTTTCTGGCGGTGTTCAGCCAGATATTGAAGAGCGGCATGATTTTTTTCGCCAAATCGGCGACGGCGAACTTGCAGGCCGGCGTCAATGGCGAATTGCGCGCACGGGTTTTCCGCCAATTTATGCGTTTGAGCTATTGCGAATTGCGGGATTTCAAAGCGGGGGATATGGCCAATTACGCCTTTCAAGCGGATATGTTCGTTCCGTTTTTGGGCGGCGTGAATTTGTTGGTTTCCGACTTCACCATTATTCTTTGCTACGTGAGCGTACTCTTATGGATTTCCTGGCCGATGACGCTCTTGGCGGCGGCGACGCTGATCTTTCTCTCGTTTTTGTTGAATCGGATCATCCGCTATATACGCGCCGCCGCGCGGGAATTGGTCAAAGCGACTATCGCCTTGAATATTCAATTGCTGGAATACTATCAAGGCATAAGGCTGATTCGTTCCTTCGCCAAGGAAGAATTCGCCATCGAGCGCAATCGCCAATCCACCGCCTCTTTCATTGCGGAAACTCGCAAGGGATTAACATGGGAAGCCACAATCATTCCCCTGGTGGAATCCCTCACCGTGATCTGCCTGGCTTTGTTGATTCTGATTTGTTCCGTGTTTTTAGATATCTCCAACAAAAACCTCTACCCGCAAATCGCCGTCTATATTTTTGTAATGTACCGGTTGATGCCTCGCGCCGGTTCCATCAACAATAGTTTGGCTCAAATCGCCAAAGCGCTGCCGTATCTTAACCGCGTAGCCGATTTTCTGCGGGAAGACGATAAAAAATACATCCCCGAAGGCGGGATGCCGGTCTCAACGCTTCAAAACGCCGTAGAATTCGACGCCGTTAGTTTCATTTACGAGGGGAAGACGGAACCCGCGCTCAAAAACCTTTCCTTCGCGATTCCCAAAGGCGGTATGACGGCGATTGTGGGAACTTCCGGAGCGGGAAAAACGACGGTGCTCAACCTTCTGTTGCGGTTTTACGATCCTACGCAAGGCCGCATCCTTGTGGACGGCGTAGATCTGCGAGAACTGGATCGCAAAACCTGGCTCGGTTGCATCGGCCTCGTCGATCAAGGCTTGTTTATTTTCAATACGACGATTCGGGAAAATATCGCCTTCGGCAAACAAGATGCTTCGCAGGAAGAGATCGAGAAGGCGGCGCGTTTGGCCCACGCTCATGATTTCATCATGCAGTTCCCTTGCGGATACGATACGTTGGTAGGCGAGCGGGGACAGTCGATTTCCGGCGGCCAGCGCCAGCGGCTAGCCATCGCCCGCGCCCTCGTGCGCCAATCTCCCCTCATCGTCTTCGACGAGGCGACCAGCGAATTGGACAGCGATTCCGAAAATCAAATCCGCCAGGCGATGGAATCGATCAGGAAAGAACGAACCATCGTCATCATCGCCCACCGCCTATCGACCATCTCCTCCGCCGACCGGATTCTCGTGCTGGAAAACGGCCAATTGGAGGAACACGGAACGCATCAGGAACTGCTCGCCAAGGACGGACGCTACGCGGCGCTGTGGAAACTCCAGTCTCATGGGTGAAGCGGTTTCATAATCCTTATGGGGAGATTGAGTACCAATACAGGCACTTATAGATTTCTTTATTTCAATTCATCCATTATTCGAAAATACCAATCGCCGGAGTATTGTAAGCGTTGAAATCGGGCCAACCATTGGTCTGTATTTTCAAAGGTTAAGCTGGTAACGGCCCATTTTTTGATGGTTTCCAATTGATGATCGGTTACAAACGAGCCAACGCGGATAAATATATCCTTCTTGGAAACGCGCATCATTTCTTGAATCGAACGATCGACGCCGTCCGGATATAGATTGTGGATGCAATCGATGCTTAGGACCAAGTCGATTTGAGCGTCGTCAAAAGGCAAGGAATCAGCGCTTGCGACTTTAAAATTTTTTGCGATTTCCGATGGAACTTGGGAAATAGCGTATTCGCTGATGTCGCAACCGTATACGTTTTGGATTCCCAATTTAAAGAATTCGTACATTAAATATCCCTTGGCGCAGCCCACTTCGAGCACATTCGATTCAGGTGTCAAACCATAATGGGCGATCATCTCTTCTGCGACGGGCTTCCAGCGCCCGTCATAATAATATCCGCCATATCCCAGTTCGCCGTCGAAATACTCATAGCCATACTTTTTCAATGCGGCGACTTCTTGAGGAGACAAATTCAAGCGTTTTTGAATGCGTTCGCCTCGCTGCGTAACGGGTAATTTTTGAAAAAAGTCGATGTGCATAATTTACTCCCGCCAAATATAAATATATCTTAGCAAACATGTTTTCCGGTTAGGCGATCATTTATTTGAATGTCGCGGCCTTCAATTTCCCAATCAATGACGTCTACGGTTCCTTTTTTCACAGCTACTCTAAATTCTGCATCCCCTTTTGACATAACAGCGCCAGGGATGGCCGATTGATCTGCTTCCTCGCCGGGCACTTTCAAACGCCATATGAATATTTTTTTGTCGCCCAACCATGCAAAAGCCCCAGGATAAGGTTTCGAGAGCGCGCGAACGAAATTATAAATATCTTTAGGAGATTGATTCCAATTAATTAATCCATCTTCCGGTTTGCGGGGAGGAACATAAAGCGCCTTTTTTTCATCTTGTGGGATGCCGTTAATTTTTCCTTCGGTCTTGAATCGGCGTAAGACGTCCGCCAACAATCGCTGCCCGACCGATTCGATTTTAGGACGCACATCGTAAGCGCTTTCTGTTTCGAGAATAGGAAAAGGATATTGCGCAATGATATCGCCGTTATCTAATCCTTCTGTGATATAGTGACATGTAACGGCGCCCTCGGTTTCGCCGTTTATAATCATCCAGTTAATCGGGTGAGCGCCGCGATATCGCGGCAACGGAGCGCCGTGCATATTGATTGCGCCGAAGCGAGGAATATCGATGATGTTTTTTTTGAACAGAAAATGGTATTCGCCGATAACAATCAAATCGGGCGCAAGGGAAGAAACGATATCATGGATTATCGAGTCCAAGCGAAAGTGATGAATCGCAATAATTTTTTTCTGGTTGCAATATTCCAGCATTTCTTTGGCGCGTTCAGCCATATTGCCCGTACTGTTATGCCAAAATACGGCCGCTAAATCGGTTTCTTCATGACATTTCGAAACATACCCCGGATTATGGCCAAAATAGATCGTGCGCATTATTCTTGTCTTATACGAAATTGGGATGAATCTTCGCGTCAGGATTTATCATATCTTCAATAATCAAATTGAGGGGGTCCAACCGGCAGCCGATAGGACATTGATTGACATCGAGATTTTCTAACAATTCTTTGCGTTGCTTTCCGTTCCAAACCGCTTCAAAAGAACCTTCCTTCAGGATATTGCCGATGCAAAATCGCTCCTGGCCGTGTAAATTACCGCAGATGTAAAGATTGCCGTCGGGATCGAAAAAGGTAGAAAAAGATTGTCCATGGCATTTTTGATATCCTCGATTATTCTTTGCAGGGGCGCCGACCACTTTATTAAACTGCGCGTATTTAGCATATACGGCGAAGCCTTCGGCTTCCAGTTTTTGGGTTTCTTTCATCAACTCCAAGACTTCATCCAACGGGATCAGATTTTCTTCATGCTCCTCGACATTCTGATTTTTATAAACGGGTTTAATTTCGAAATAATCCACTCCGATCTCTTTCCATAAACTACAGGCCGATAATAACGATTTCCAATTATGATGGTTAACGGAAAATTGTACGCCCACAGTGGGGAAGGAATGGGAATTCCGTTTATTCAAAGCGGTTTTAACGTTTTCTACAATTTTATCGAAATCGTTAATCTGACGACCGGAGTGGTGGATGTGATTATGTTCTTCGGCGGTGGCTGCAGAAACGGAAACTCTCATAAAGGTGTGAGTATCCAAAATCGCCTGCAATTTGTCTCCTTTCAGGAGAGAGCCGTTCGTAAAAAGCCCCAAATCAACGCCGGCGTTCTTGATTCCCTTTACGATTTCGACGAAATGAGGATGCATCGTCGGTTCGCCAGTGCCTACGAGGGTAATCGCCTTTAAACCTAGCCGCGCGGCTTCTTCCACTAAGTTGACAATCATATCCTTCGAGGCGAAATTATTCTCATTATAATGGCTGGATATGGCGTCATAAGCATAACACCAGATGCAAGCGTGATTGCACAGGTTCGTCAAACCGACAATCATATGAATGGGATAACAATCGCCAGTTTTTAAATAGGGATAAAGATGATCCCAATGATAGTAAACTTTATCGAAACTTAAACGGTGCATTTTTCCGCTCCTTCATTTCGGGAATAATTCCCGAACTGTTTTTTTAACGCAGATTATTCGCCGATCGTTTCGCCGCGTCCGGGAAAATGATAATTTAGTCATTCTCTTTTATAATAAGAGTAGATCGCCTCTATTACTCTTCTTATCTCTTCATCGTTCAGGTCGGGATAAATTGGCAGCGAGGCTCCATTTCCAGAAAGCAAGCGCGAATTTTTATTTTCCTTGATATTATGGCCAAAATGATCCGACAAGCAACCGCTTGGAAGAGGCTTGCGGATCAGTACGCCTTTCCGGGCGGAAAATTCGATCAAAGGCGACGACTCCTCGCCGCACAAAACGACAAAGCGGTAGAATGTCCTATCGCGGTCGCCGAACGAATGCGGCAGCGTTATTTTTCCGTCAATTTCCAGTCCGCGCAGTTCTTCCATATAGGTCATGGCAATGGAATTTCGCTTTGCGATCATCGCGGGCAATTTTTCGAGTTGCGCCAACGCAATGGAAGCGACGACATCGCTTAATCGGTAATGGTATTGGGGAGAATCGTTAAGACCGTATCGCAAGTTATTCAGCCGTTCGAATCTCTGGGGATTATTCGACAATACGACTCCTCCTTCCCCGGCGGCGAGAAGTTTGCTTCCTTCGAAGCTGAAGCAGGAATAGTCTCCAAACGATCCGATTTTTTGACCGCGATAGGCGGCGCCGGCGGAGTGGGCGCAATCTTCGATTAGAGGGATGTTCAAGGACAAAAAATCCTGCAAATCCGCAGGGCAACCAAACATATGGGGCAATACGATCGCCTTTGTATTTTCATGCGCCCGCAATCGGACGTCGTCGATATTCAAACTAATGTCGTCGAGATTGATATCGCAAAAAATCGGCGTTCCGCCTGCGGTTTTCACGCAATCGTAAAGACATCGGCAGGCGAAATCGGGAACAATCACCTCGTCCTTTTCATCGTCTACGCCGAGAGATTTTAACGCCAAATGCAATCCAAGCGTTCCCGCGCTGACGGGAACGCCGTCATACCCGCCGACAATATCAACCAGACTGCGAACCAATTGACTCGCCAAAGATCCCTCGTTCACGAGTCTGGATTTCAACACGCCCATTACGGCGGCGATTTCCCTGTCGTCCAAAGACGGCTTCGTATGAGCGACTATTGCATCCATTTGTTTACAATCCTAATCGATATAAGGGAAAATAAGTAGAATTTGTAAGGGAAATCCCACTTTTCTTCGCTATTTCGCAAAGCGTTTCGTAAGATTTCTGGTCGTGGATTCGAGCGCCTACATAATAGGGAATTTTATCTTTGGAAAATTTCGATTTGAAGCGGCATATCGATTCCGCGCCGCCGCCCAAATGCAAAATCTCATAATGATTCGATATTCCCCAAAGTATGAGCGAATAGATCATGAAATCGTTAGGCCGCAGCGACGCCGCTTCTTGATCGCTTCCCGTCAGATGATGATAACACACGTTGTCGTGATGGAGAACGATAGAGGCGGCGATAGGACGCTGGTGGCTGTCCGAAACGATGAAAAGCGAAGATCCCTCGCATTCCATTATCAGCCGATCGAAATAATCGTGGGAAAAGTAGAAGTAAGGGTTCGCTTTCAACCTGTCCATGGAGGCCCAGTAGAGAAGCCGAAATATTTCACTATTTTCCGCGCATTTTTCGGCGCGGCGAAAGGATAATCGAGAGGATTGCGCTCTTCGTAGATTCTTCTTGACCGAATAATCGAAAGCGTCGTAAATTTGTTGAATGTCTTTTTTTAGATCCACATATATATTATCGCCGACTTTTCTGCATAGATGAGTCCTCTGGACCGTTTCGGCGTCTGTTAGAAATGGATCGAATCGGACGAATTCGGAGACAATCCGCCGGTCTCGGCAATAATGCTCGATGGAAGCGAATAATTCACTCGCCAAATCATTGTGTTCGGCGGAAGAATCGGCGTTGCTGACGACGCAGTAAAATTCGTGAGGAGCCGTTATGTCCCGATAGGGTTGAGGAATTTCTCGAAAGAGCGGGATATCGCGAATTTGGCGCATGGCATAGGGGATCATCGCATATCGATCGCCCTTGAAAAGCGCCATAATTTTTATGGGACAGCGATCCGCCAATTGCGCGCATTTTAAGTAGGAAGGAAGAAAAAATGCGCTCTTATTGGCGATTCCCGCAGCGAGGCGATCGTATTCGGCGCAATCTTCCGTCAAATCGAATATTTTGAACGAGGGATTAATGTCAGACATTTTCGTAAAAATCGATCAATCTTTTTATTCGTTCGACAATGGAAAAATGGCGTTTCTGTTTTTTGATATGTTCCGCATTCGCCGAAAATCGATTCTGCATTTGCGAAACCGCGGCGGAAGGATTCGATAGCAAATCGCTCAGATCCGCAGTAAGCCGATATCGATAGAGAAGCCAATCCATGAATCGACCGCTATTTTCGTAAAAAATGGGCAATTCCGCATCGATGAAGTCGAATACTTTGTTGCCTATTCCATAATTCCTCTTGGTTCTTCTATACATCGCATCGCTTTCCACAGAAGGACAGCATAGCATTCCGCCATGACAAAAGAAAAACATATCCTGAATCAAACGATCCGGGGATAGCCAATGACGAGAAATGAACGAATTGGTTTGCATAAGCTGTTGTAGGAATGGTTCATTCTTGTCGATTACTGGGCAATACATTCGAACATAGACGCTGTATTGGGATAAATATAACGCCATTTGAAGGTGATAATTATTGGGATGATTAATTTCTTCATCCGCATTAATGCTTAGATTCCCCACGAGAGCAACGCAAAACTTATCAAAATCATTTTTCTTTGGAGTATGAAAATCCGTATTCCAACACATTTCGGGGAAAAAAATTCTTGATCCCGAATACTTATAGCCGTGATGTCTTTTGGCGTATTGCGTTTCGATGCTCCGGCAACACAAACCGTCCGCATTCTCTAGGCAATATCGTTCTTTATTAAGTTGTTTGGGATATTTCGATTCGAGGCGCTCCTCGTCCACCATCCCCGCCAATACGTCGTAATCGTCAAAGACGATCTTTCCGGGACGATGCCGGACAAACAATTCGGCCGTATTGAAGTTCCAGCATGAAAATACATGATAAACAACGGGACTATATTGAGAGGCCAACAACAATGCCTCCCAAGAACTGCGGTATGATCGATGTTCCGCGCAATACTGCGCTGGATCGAAAGTAGGCTCCTCCTTATGCAACAAAACCACTTTCCACCCATTTTGTTGCAATCCATAGGCGATTTTGGCTTCCCGCGATCTCGGAAAATCGGATACGAGAACGGCTAATCGAGAAACGCGGGGACGGCGACAAGCGCGCCGAGCGGCGAGGATGGCTCGTATTCTCATCGGCGCTTCCATGCACTTCCGCGCCGCGCCTGCCAATATATTTTTCCGTTTATACCACCAGTCGTTGATCGGCTTAGGAATAAGTTTACAAGAAACGCGTCTCGCCTTCGAGAACAAAGATTCCGCCCTTTCCAATGCCATTGTTAAAAATACCATAATCCGCGCATGAAACCCATAATAGTTAGGTACCAGTTATATTCAAGGGAATTAAATTCTTAACAAAAGAGACTGGATTTTTGATCCTCCGCGTTGATGCCCTTCAATGATCTTCGCATCACTCAATTAATGGACAGGCTTGTTGAAAATTCAGACAACCGCGAAACGCCGTCAGCCGATCGAATAGAACAGGCGCCGTCCCTTGCTGTTTATCTCGTATACTCTATGACCGCTTGACGCTCTCAAGTATCTGAAAGAAAATCGAAATTTGACGCCGAATCCTTACTTTTAGCGTTTTGGAGTTTTACTAGAGAGAGACGCCGTCTTTCCGTAAACGAAAAAAGAAAGAAACAAGATATGAAGAGATTGGCGCTGGTGCAGCCGAATAGCCGTTGGGGCGGAACGCAAAGTTGGGATGTTTTCCCCTACAATTTATGTTTGCTCGCCGCCGTCTTACGCGAAAAGTACGATGTCGAAATTCTCGACGCCAACGTAGACGATCTGTCTATTGACGCCGCCGTCGAAAGAATAAAATCCGGGCGTTACGACTATATCGGCATTACCTGTCTCGCTGTCGAATATTCGAAAAGCATCCGGGAATTAAGCCGGGAAATCAAGAAACAACTCCCCCATTCCCTCATCATCCTTGGAGGAGTATATTGCACGTTGCTTCCGGAAATGGCGATGGAGGACGAATGCATCGATTATTGCGTTCTGGGAGAGGGAGAGAAAGTCCTTGAAGAACTCTTGCGCTGCATCGATGCCCATACGCCGCCCGAACGCCTCGATGGAGTGGCGTTTCGAACCAACGGCGCAGCGACGATTCGTCCTCAACAGGAATATATTTCCGATTTGGATGCTCTTCCTTTACCGGCGTACGATTTGGTTCAATTCGAAAAATACGCCTACGTTGACGATAAATTCAGTTTTAGCAACACTCGCGACGCCGTCCCTGTCGCCAAGATCTACGCCTCTCGCGGCTGTCCCGCCGGCTGCAATTTCTGCGCTGTGGAAAGCATAATGGGAAAACGATTCCGCTACCGATCCTGCGAGAGCGTCATTAAGGAAATTGAATTGTTGATCGACCGTTACGGCGTCAAGGAGATCGTTTTCTATGACGACAACCTTATCTATGAAAAAAATCGAGCCAAGCAATTATTCAGAAAAATTATCGAACGCCATTTCGATCTGAAATTCAAAGCGGCGAATATCGCCGTCTATCGCCTCGACGAAGAGATGATCGACTTAATGAAAGAGGCGGGTTTTACAAACATGGTCTTCGCGGTAGAATCGGCTTGCGATCGCGTATTGCAGGAAATCATGGGAAAACCGCTTACGACGAAAGATATCAAAAGCAAGATCGATTATTCCAAAAAACTCGGTTTTCGTTGCGCCGCTCTTTTCGTCGTTGGAAATCCGGGGGAAACATGGGACGAAATCCGCCGCACCTTCGCTTTCGCGGAGGAATTGGACGTCTATTGCCATTTTTCCATCGCCACTCCCTTGCCCAAAACCCGCCTTTACGAGACGGCGGTCGCGGAAAATTATCTTACCTCCGACTTCGATTTCTCCGCTTATTCGGGTTGTTCGAAAGGGTATATTCTGACCGGCGAATTCGCCCCGTTCGACTTGGAAGTTTTACGCGCGTACGAATGGGATAGGATTAATTTCAGCACGCCGGAAAAACGAAGACGCTCCGCCTGCTTTTTCAAGGTTTCCGAAGAAGAAGTCGTCGACTTTGCGCGCGGGGCGAGAAAGTATATTCAAGACGTCTACGTCAATGACGCTTCCAAAAAACTGAAATAGCGCCGATCGAAAAATCGAGACTAAATTTCCATGCTGCTCTCTCTTCGCATCGCCAATTTCGTTTTGATCGACGATTGCCGGATCGATTTTCATTCCGGCTTAAATGCGTTGACGGGGGAAACCGGCGCCGGGAAATCCATCATCGCCGATGCGCTGAATTTCCTGCTGGGCGAGCGCGGATCGCCCGATAAGGCTCGCGATGCCAAGCGCGACGCTTTCGTAGAGGCGGAATTTCAACTCGATCCCGCTTCTCCCAATACGAAAACCATCCTGCGTCTTTTGGAAGAATCCGGCATTCCCGCCGAAGAGGAGACGCTGCTGCTCTCTCGCAGCCTTTCCCCCTCAGGGCGTAACCGCATCTTCATCAATAATACTCAATGCTTGCTAAAAATTTTGCGTCCCGTCGGCGCGCTGCTCGTCGATCTTCATGGCCAGCACGAGCATCAATCTCTTCTCGACAAAAGCAGTTATCGCCCGCTGCTCGACGATTTCGGGGATTACGGCGAGACGCTGCAGCGCTACCGCAGCGCCTACCGCGAATGGACTCAAATCCTCGACCGCCTGCATCGTCTGGAAAACGACGACCGCGAACGCCGCCGTCTTCTGGAAGCCCTCCGTTTCCAGCGGGAGGAAATCGATGCCGCCGGTTTAATCCCGGGCGAGGAGGAAGAGATCGAAGCCCGAATGCGCATCATCCAACACGCCGAACGGTTGAGCGCATGCTGCGGCGATTTGGAGGCTTCTTTTAACGAAAGCGAATCCAGTAAACCTTCCTTGTTGGACGAATTAGATCGCCTGGATGGCCTGTTGCATGAGATGAGCCGCCTCGATCCTTCGCTCTCCACTCTCATCGATTCCTGGCAAAGCGCCATGATTTCCATTCAGGAAATCGCCCGCGAGATTCAATCTTACTCGCAAAAATTAGAATTCGATCCCGATGAGTTGGAAAAACTCCATCAGCGCCGTTTTCTCATCAAAACCCTCAAAAGCAAATACGGCGCGGATATCCAAGACGTATTGAATTACCGGGACAAAATCGAGAAAGACCTGTTCGAAATCGAAAATTTCGAGGAAGAATGCGAGAAATGCCGGCAAGAGGAAGTACGAATCCGAAGCGATCTTTTTCCCCTCGCGCAACAGCTTCATGAAGCGAGAGTCGTCACGGCTAATGATATTTCGGCCAGCGTTACATCCGAACTGGAATTTTTGGGGATGAAGCAGGCGCGCTTCGAAATTATGGTTCAATTTCGGGAGAATAAAGCGGAAGGAGCGCCTCTTCCGGCGGAATACGGGCCGGAAGGCGCCGATAACGTGGAATATATGGTGACAACGATTCCCGATCTTCCCGCCCGGCCCTTGCGGGAAGTGGCGTCCGGCGGCGAAATTTCGCGGATTATGCTGGCGTTGAAATGCGCCTTAAGCCGCGTGGATCCGGTAGCGATGATGGTTTTCGACGAAATCGATGTGGGCGTGGGCGGCAAAACGGCGGAAGCGGTGGCGGAACGGCTGGCCAGCCTAGCGAAGCGCAAGCAGGTGCTTTGCATTACCCACCTTCCCCAAATCGCCAGCCGGGCGGATCGGAATATGCGGGTGGAAAAGCTGGAAAAAGACGGGAAACTCGTCAGCGCCGTAACTCTTCTCAAAGGCAAGGAACGAGAACTGGAACTAGCCAGAATGCTGGGCCGCGAAGACTCCGCCGCTTCTCAGAGATACGCCCGCGAACTCTTACAACGATCGTCCTCATAGGGCTTTTTTGCCGGGACGGTCTGCCGTTTTTGGAATTTTGGAAGATCGGCGGGAAAAATCTCTTACGAAAAGTAAAAAATAAGGGCGTTGTTTGCGCTATGATAATTGACATGAGACGTTTTGATTGGTATGGTGGAAAGCAAAAATGAGCGATATTCGAGCCGAAAGCCTTTTTTCGGTTTGAAGCAAATAAGGGTAAATCGTAAAAACCTGTTAGTGGAGGGAAAATGGCTGTGGACATCCTGCGGAATGAACGTTCGGGGCAACCATCCAGTCAACCACAATCCCCACCGGCGGCTCCACCGAAACGCTTCGATGAGAATCCCTATACAACCTTGGGCGAAGATACCCAATTCGAAGGTACCCTTCGTTTCAAGGATGGGCTTAAGATCGAAGGGAAATTCAACGGAGACATCTCGTCCGAGGGGATTCTGATTATTGGAAAAACCGGTCACGTGACGGCCGAAATTGCGGTTGGCAGTATAATTGTCGAGGGAAAAGTTACGGGCAACATCGTTGCCAACGAACTGGTGGAATTGCGCAGTTCCGCTGAATTGAGGGGCGATATTACCGCCGCCAAGCTGAAAATCGAAGAGGGCGTCATCTTCGTCGGCAAATCCGATGTTCAACCGAACAATAAAGCTAAGACGTCAGCCCCTGCCGGCGGAGGCGGAGGAGCGCCCAAACCACCCGTTAAACCGGACGACAAATCGCAATCGCCCCAACAACAAGAAGACAAAAAGGGCAAATAATCCATCGTTTTCCGGTTGGGAACTTTTTTTAATCGAACCATCATTCCGTCTCCCTTCGGTGAGAAGGGAGACGTTTTATTTTTTAAGCAAGTCTTTCCGCCGATTTTACTATTCATCAACCGCCGTCATTCGATGCCACGAAATTCCATTTCTATTTATTAGGTGACAAAATGCCCCAATCCCCCTTGCGAATTTCTCTCGCTCAAATTCCAACACCTATCGAGCCGCTGCCAAAATTAAGCCGCGAATTCGGCGCCGATCTTCGCGTAAAAAGAGACGATTTGACGGGATCGGCGCTATCAGGAAACAAAGTCCGCAAGCTCGAATATTTACTGGCCGACGCCCTCAATAAAGGATGCGATTCCATCATCACCTGCGGCGCCGTCGCTTCCAACCATGCCCGCGCCGCCGTCATCGCCGCGCGTAAAATCGGATTGGATTCTCTGCTCATCCTGGCGGGCGACGAACCGAAGGCGGCGGAGGGCAACCTGCAACTCGATCTGCTGGCGGGCGCGCAAGTTCGTTATATTTCGAAAGAGGAATATTCCAACCGCATTGACAATATTCTTCAGCAAGCGGCGGATCAGTGGAAAGCGGAAGGACGAAATCCCTACGTCATTCCTACCGGCGGCTCCAATTCCGTCGGTTTGATGGGCTACGTCCAAGCGGCGGCGGAAATTGACGAACAATGCGCCGAACAGCAATGGAATCCGGATTTCCTTGTCTGCGCCGTCGGTTCCGGCGGAACGTATGCGGGATTGCTGCTGGGGACCCTTTTGCGGAGAATACAAACCAAGGTTCTCGGAATTCTCGTCTGCGGAACAGTGGAGCATTTCCGAGAAAAGGTTTTGCGCGATATTCGAGGTTCCATTGAAAAATACCAATTGGAAACGAATGTGGATGAAAGTTCCATCCATTTAGTTGATGGTTATATCGGCGGCGGCTATGCCGTCACGAATTCGCAGCAACTGCGGTTAATCCGCCACATCGCCCAACAAGAAGCGCTGATTCTGGATCCCGTCTATACAGGCAAGGCATTTTGCGGCCTTCTCGGAGAAATCGAGAAGGGAGACATTCCTCAAGGGGCGAAGGTCTTGTTCATCCACACCGGCGGCGTCTTCGGCCTCTCCGCCTATTCCGAAACGATGACGAAGGAATGGGGATCGCTAGCAGTATGGCCGGATAGTTTATAAAACGAAGTCTCAACGCTTAAGGATAATTATTCCCTAAAAGAATTAGCCTCAAACGATTTGATGAGTAGGAGGCGATAGCATGTTGATTCAACAGATTCAAATGAAAAATTTCCTTTCTTTTGGCCCAGAGAGCGAAGCCATTCCTCTTAGACCATTGAATTTGATTGTTGGTCCGAATGGTTCCGGCAAATCCAATCTGATAGAAGCTATCGCATTAATGCAATCGGCTCCCAGTCAATTAAATGTACCTATCCGTGAAGGAGGAGGCGTGCGAGATTGGTTGTGGAAGGGATCGGACAAATCCGTTAACGCGAGTTTGGAGATTATTGTTGACGATATACTTCCCAAAGCCAAATCGAATTTAATTCGATACCGCTTCGATTTCACAGAAAATGCTGGGCGGTTTGAAATAGTGGACGAATTAATAGAGAATGCTAAAGCATGGCCAGGTCATCATGATCCTTATTTCTATTATCGTTACGAGAATAATCACCCTGTCCTTAATGTAAAATCCGCCAGCGATGCAACATCTTTCCCAAGACCCCTTCGACGCGAAGATGTGGATCCAGAAAAATCTATTCTCGCCCAACGCCGCGATCCAGATTCCTATCCTGAAATTACTCGTTTGGCAGAGGTTCTTGCTTCCATACGCATCTATCGAGATTGGTCATTGGGACGATATACGCCGCCTCGCTTGCCGCAGCCTGCGGATCTTCCCAATTTGTGGCTTGAAGAAAATGCGCGCAATCTAGGACTCGTGTTGAACCGCTTGAAGCGGAATATGGAAACCAAATCGAGACTCCTTGAGATGTTCAAGGCGATATATTCCGAAGCTCAGGACTTCGATGTCATGATCGAAGGAGGAACCGTCCAGATATTCGTTCAAGAGGATCGATTTAACGTTCCCGCCACCCGTCTTTCCGATGGAACGCTGCGTTATTTGTGCCTGCTTGCGATTCTATGCGATCCATCGCCGCCACCGCTTGTTTGCATTGACGAACCGGAACTTGGCTTGCATCCCGACCTCATCAATCACATCGCGGACGCTCTTCGTTATGCCAGCCAGAATACTCAATTAATCGTTACAACGCACTCAACAGACTTAGTGGATGCCTTCACCGACGAACCAGAGATCATCTTGGTTTGCGAGAAATTGGAGGGGTGCTCCCATATGAAGCGGCTTGACAAGGAACAACTTGCCCCGTGGCTCGAAAAATATCGTCTCGGCGCCCTTTGGACCAGCGGCGAGATTGGAGGCAACCGTTGGTAACCATCAAACTGTACGTCGAGGGCGGCGGCGATTCTGATTCGCTTCACAGGCTCTGTCGCCAGAGTTTCAGAATTTTTCTGGAAAAGGCCGGATTCAAAGGCCGAATGCCGCGCATCGTGGCCTGCGGCGGAAGGTTGGCGGCTTACGATCATTTCAAAACCTCGAATGAATCAGGGGAAACCAGTTTGTTATTGATCGATAGCGAAGATTTCGTAGCCAGCGATTCCCCCTGGATGCATTTGGCTAACCCGTCAGGAGATGGATTTACCAAACCGGAAAATGCCACTGACGAGCATTGTCATTTCATGGTTGTTTGTATGGAATCATGGTTTCTTGCGGATAAGGAAGCGCTTATAAGTTATTTCGGCCAAGGCTTCAACGAGACGGCTTTACCTCAGAATTCCGAAATTGAAGCCATTTCTAAGAAGGATATTTATGATGGATTGCATAAGGCTTCATCCAAATGCAAAACAAAAGCCCCTTATGGCAAAGGCAAACACTCTTTCGATATCCTTCTTAAAATTGATCCCGGAAAAGTTTGCAAGGCTTCTTTTTGGGCCAAGCGTTTTCTCGAAACGCTTGACGCTATCGCCGGAAACGATCGAATTTGAAAAGTCGAATTTAAAAACGTACGGGAAAATAAGACTCTAGTAAACTTG
>JBFMBP010000057.1 GCA_040755155.1 Candidatus Omnitrophota bacterium
TAATCCCAGTGGACGGCTGAGCCGGGCGGGACGGAATCAATGCGAACCACCGTCGTATAACACCCCTCAACCATACAAAATAACAAGCATAAAAACAATAGTTTACGAAACATCGTCGATGTCTCCACTGCCGCACTCTTTATTACAGCCGAGATAAGGCGCCATGTCAACAGAGGTTGGGGAACTTAGGATAATAAATTCCCTTAGATCGAATATGAATCCCACGTATTGCGGATAAGATCAAGGTCTTCGACGGATCGGATGACGACGTTTCCAATTTCCACGGGAAAGACAAAACGCAAATGGCCACGTTCTACCTTTTTGTCATGGAACATAGATTCGAGCAAAGCGTCCGCCGAAAGATCCGGCTTGCTCAGGGGAAATCCGGCGGTTGTCAGCAGGGAACGCAGGCGCTGCACGGCTTCCGGCGGAGTAATCCCCAGTTTTTCGCCAAGCATCGCTTCGGCCAACATGCCGATGGCGACGGCCTCGCCATGAAGATAACGCCCATAGCCGGTCA
Organism: Candidatus Omnitrophota bacterium; assembly: GCA_040755155.1. Lineage (NCBI taxonomy): Bacteria > Pseudomonadati > Candidatus Omnitrophota > Candidatus Omnitrophota bacterium. The sequence continues at coordinate 521 of JBFMBP010000057.1, forward strand.
GCGCTTCCACGGCATGGCCGATGGTATGGCCGAAATTGAGGATGGCGCGCAAGCCGCTTTCGCGCTCGTCCTGCTCGACGACGCGGGCTTTGATGCGGCAATTCCAAGGAATAATGGCGGTATAAATCTCTTCCTCCGCCGCCAGCAGCCGATCCAGCGCGGATGATACCGTCTCGAAAAGCCCCGCATCGGCGATGACGCCGTGTTTGACGATTTCCGCCAGTCCGGCCTTGATCTGACGCCGATCCAAGGTTAGCAGCGTCTGGGGATCGATGAGTACGGCGCTGGGTTGATGGAAAGCGCCGATGAGATTTTTGCCGCTGGCGTGGTCGATGCCTACTTTGCCTCCGACGCTGGCGTCCACCTGGGCCAGCAGCGTCGTCGGAACCTGGATGAAGCGGATGCCGCGCAAAAAAGTGGCCGCCGCGAATCCCGCCACATCCCCCACCACGCCGCCGCCGAGGGCGACGACTCCGCTTTTGCGTTCGGGCTTCAGCGCCGCCATGCCGTCGTAAAGCCGCGAGAGGGTGGAAATATTTTTCTCCGTCTCGCCCGCCGGAAACGTCAATACGGCGGCATGGAAGCCTTCCCGTTCCAGCGAAGTTCTCACCCGTTCCGCATAGATTGGCCCCACGTTGGAATCGGTAATGACCGGTATGGGAGAATGGAATCCCGCTCGCCGCACAAAAGCGCCCGTTTCATCCAGAAGACCGCAGCCGACGACGATCCCATAGCTGCGATCGCCCAGGTTTATAGCAATTTCCGTACGCGAGTTGGATGGATTCATGATTTCACCTAATCGCTGCTGCGGTTTTATATTCCAATTAAGATGATTCTATGCCGCAAGATAATAGAAAACCGGTTAGAAGCATGAAAAAAGCAGTATACCATTTTTGAGGCGGGCATCCAATGCGCTTAAACGCCGTAAGTCATAAGGATTAGGCGACCGGTCCGCCGTCCGCTTTCGCTCCCCAGGAGAGCAGGCGATAGCCCGCTTTGGCTTTGCGCTTGAATTCATTCCAACTGCGCAATTCCAGAAGACGGCGGATGAGATATTTTCCCCGGAAATAAAATCGGCGGTAGCCCCATTGCATGAGGCGGATCAACTCGCTGCGGTTCATCGTCTCTTCCCATAATTCGGGAACGAAATCGGGCCGGGGATCGCGGGCGAATTCCCGCCAATAATCCTTTCGATACAAGCCTCTTTCGAAGCCCAGGCGATACAGTTCCGTAGCGGGAAAAGGAGTGGCGAGAGCTAGGTGGATATAGTCGGCGTCCAGACGGCGGGCGTATTCGATGGTTTCGACCGCCTGCTCGCGGGTTTCGCCGGGATTGCCGAGCATGAAATAGCCGAGAGTAGCGATACCGCGCTGGCGGGTTTGATGGAAGACGGTTTTCGTCCGTTCCAGGTCGATTCCTTTTTGCAGCGTTCGCACGATCTCTTCCGTGCCCGCTTCGACGCCGTAATGGATGCGGGAGCATCCCGCCGCCGCCAGGGCGTCCAGCATCTCTTCCGACATGGCGCTGATATGGGCGCGGATATCCCAGGCGAGAGAGACGCCGCGTTCGATCTTCAACCGGCAGATATCCATTACCCGGTCGCGGCGAATGTTGAAGGTGTCGTCGTAAACGAAGATTTCGCGTATGCCTATTTTCTCGCAGAATTCCATCTCCTCGACGACGCTGCGGGCGCTGCGATAACGGAATTGCTTGCCTAAATGGGGGCGGTCGCAGAAGATGCAGCGCATGGGACAGCCCCGGCTGGTCATCATCGTCGTGATAGGGAATTCTTTCGCCAATACGGAATAATAACGATCCTGATCGAGCAAATGCCGTGCGGGCATGGGCAGCGCGTCCAAATCCTGATTCAAGGGGACCGATGGCGTAAGATAGACCTCGCCCTGGCCGTCGCGATAGCCGATGCCATCCACTACGGATAGATCTTTGTCTTCGGCTAGACACTCGATCAATCGTGTAAAGGTAACCTCGCCTTCACCGACAACGATGTAATCGACTTCGGGGATGCTCATGGTTTCCTGCGGGTAGATATAAACGTGAGGACCGCCGAAAATCACTGGAATGGAGGGATCGGCGCGTTTGACGGCCTTGGCGCAAAGGACGGCGTCAATAAGCGTGAAGGTCATCGCTTGCACGCCGACGGCGTCGGGCCTTCGGCGGCGAATCTCGGCTTCGATCTGTTCGTAAGATAGATCGTCCAGATAGGCGTCGAGAATTTCGACGCTATGGGAAGAGTATTTTTCCAGATAGGCCGCCACATAAAGAAGGCCGAGTGGGGGATAAGCGCCGGTCTCCTCGTCTACAACGCTGGGAACGTTGGTGGAGATCATGTGATGTCCGGGCGGTTGGATCAATAATACCTTCACGGCGGCTTCACGGCTTTCTAAAAAAGATGGAGGTGTTTTTTGTCATCCCGATTAACGGAATCGAATCTTGGTTCTATTATAGCGTAGAGCGATTTAGAAAGGGCGGAAGGCGGCGCATGGAAATAGATTTCCATTCATTCTCCAAACGGTGCAAAGAAGAAAAAGCCATGACTATTCCGAACGTAATTCCTGATTCCGTCATTCAAGAATGGCAGGAAATCGTCGATATTCTCGCCGAAGTGAATAACGCGCCCGCCGCTTTAATCATGCGCATTGTCGAAGAGGATATCGAAGTATTCGCTGCATCCCGACATTTGGACAATCCCTATCGCCTTGGCGAGAAAGAGCGCTTAATCGGATCGGGCTTGTACTGCGAAACCGTGATCAAAACCAAAAAGAAGCTCCTTGTTCCTAATGCCTTGACCGACGAGAAATGGAAAAAGAATCCCGATATCCACCTAGGCATGATTTCCTATTTCGGATTTCCCCTCTTTCATCCTAATGGAGAACCCTTTGGAACGATTTGCGTATTGGATAAAAAAGAGAATCATTTTTCAGACATCACGGAAAGGCTTATGATGCGATTCAAAAATCTAATTCAACATAACCTTGAGTTGATCTATGTGAACTCGATTTTAGGAGAGGAAAACAAGAAGCTGACGGATTATCTTTCAGAAATCCAAACTCTTCGCGAAATCATTCCCATATGTTCTTATTGCAAAAAAATCCGTACAGAGAACGGAGAGTGGGAACAATTGGAGGAATATCTCGCCAAACATACGCGATCCGCGTTTAGTCACGGTTTTTGTCCCGAATGCGGAAAGAAGCATTATGGCCGATAATCGAAAAATCTATATGATGTTGAGCCTCTTGCATAATTCTGTTATTCCTCCCCCATGATTGGGGGAGGTTAGGAGGGGGTTGACGTAAGTCCATTAAAATCAACCCCCCTCTAACTCCCCTAAGTTTGGGGGGAGAATTTAAAGATGGATTTCATTAATTTTGCAAGCGCCTATGTTTTTTATTTTCTTCGTTTTATTAAAGCATAAACTTCTTGACAGGAGAACAAGACGAACATGATCGAGCGATACACCCGCAAGGAGATGGGACGCATCTGGAGCGATCAATTCCGATTCGAGACATGGCTGCAAGTGGAAATCGCCGCCTGCGTCGCGCAAAACAAGTTAGGCGTCGTACCTGACGAAGCTCTAAAGGAAATTCGGGAGAAAGCCGCCTTCGATATCGACCGCATTCATGAAATCGAAAAGACGGTGGATCATGAAACCATCGCGTTTCTGACAAGCGTCGCGGAATTCGTCGGCCCGGCGTCGCGTTATATCCATTACGGCATGACTTCATCGGACAAACTGGATACAGCGCTGGCGCTGCAACTCGTCGCCTCGGCGGACTTGTTGATCGCTGGCTTGAAAAAATTGCAAGCCAGCGTAGGCGAGCTGGCCAAGAAGCACAAACATACCGTCATGATGGGCCGCACTCATGGCATTCACGCCGAGCCGATTACCTTCGGTTTGAAAGTGGGAATATGGTGCGCCGAACTGGGGCGGCATATCGAACGAATGCAACGCGCCAAAGACTCAATTCGCGTAGGCAAACTATCCGGCGCCGTAGGAACCTTCTCCCACGTCGATCCCCAGGCGGAAGCGCTGGTATGCGCGGAATTAGGGCTAGAAGCGGATCCTATCAGCAATCAGATTATCCAGCGCGACCGCCATGCGGAATATCTGAGCGTCATCGCCATCGCGGGGGCCACGCTGGAAAAAATGGCGACGGAAATCCGGGGATTGCAAAAAACGGAAATCCACGAGGTGGAAGAGCCGTTCCCGCCGGGACAGAAGGGTTCGTCTTCCATGCCCCATAAAAAGAATCCCAACCTCAGCGAACGCATCTGCGGCCTGGCGCGGCTGCTGCGCAGTTACGCCGTCACCGGCTTCGAGAACGTAACCCTGTGGCACGAGCGGGACATCTCCCATTCCAGCGTGGAACGAATCACGTTGGCGGATTCCTCCATCCTGCTGGATTACATGCTGGAACGGATGGACTGGATTATCCGCGACTTGAAGGTCTATCCCGAACGCATGAAGAAGAACATGGAATGCTCTCACGGCTTGGTCTTCTCGCAGAGAGTTCTGTTGGCGTTGACCGCAAAAGGATTCTCGCGCGAAGAAGCCTACCGCATCGTCCAAACTGCGGCTTTGAAAGTGTGGGAATCGGATATCGGCTTGCTGGACGAGCTGAAGAACGACGAAGAGGTGCGCAGCAAATTGAGCGCGGAAGAGTTGGAAGCATGCTTTCAACTCGATGACTTTCTGAAAAATGTTGACTTTATTTTCGAGCGGCTGGGATTGTAAGAGAAGAAAAAAAACAAGCAGCGATAATCATGGCTCCCGAAAAATAGATGCGTTTTTTATCTTCGCCCTATCGATGGATTCGCAAATAAAAAACAATAGAACCAATGAGAATATCCCCTATAAAACATGAAATGGGAGGAAAAATCGATGGACAAAAACGCTCCTATAATAGGATGTTCTTGCTGTTCTATGTCGCGAAGGTGTTTTCTTAAAACCTCCAGCGCCGCCCTGGCCGCCTCTCTCGCAGGATGCGCGACGGTCAAGTCGTCGGAGAATGCCAGCGAACTTAGCGAGTATATCGATATCCAAAGTTTCCGTCCGAAGCCGCAAGTGCGCATCGCCAGCATCGTCGTTCGAGAAAAGCCGCCTTATTGGCTGGGCTGGCCGGGTACGGCGTATCCGCTGGAAGAATATCGCGAGAAATACGCCGATATCTTCGCAGCCGCGGCGCAAAAAACCGGCGCGTCTCTATTGCCCGATAACCAATTCATCGAAAGCGAAGAGGACGCCAACCGGTTCGTCGAAAAAGCGAAGGCGGAAAAACCCGACGCCGTGTTGATGTTGGTGCAAAGCGGAGGCGCCTGGCGCTGGCGCGACATCGCCGCCCAAACCGGCTTGCCTACGATCATCTTCATGCCGGTTGGGACGACTTTCACGGGATCGGTTTTGAACAAAACGGCGCGGCTGCCAGGCGTACATCTCATATCGTCACTGGATACGAATTGGGTGGAACAGGCGCTGCGGATGGTCCGCGCCAAGCGCCAGTTGGAAGAGACGCGCTTGCTTGTGGTGCAAGGAAACGAACGGAAAGAATCGGATATGGAACTCCTGGGGACGAAAGTGCGCTATGTTCCCCGGCAAACGTTCCGCGATTTATTCGACCGTATGCCCGACACGGAAGAAGCGCGAGAGGTCGCCCAAACGATGCGCCGCCGCGCCCAAAAAATCGTGGAACCTTCCAAACAAGATATTTTGAACGCCGCGCGCTCTTACATGACGGCCAAACGGCTGCTGCGCGACGAATCCTCCAACGCGCTCACAACCGACTGCCTGGGCATGGTATCCGCCAAAGCGGTTCCCACGCCGCCGTGCATGGCTGCCAGCCTGTTTCAGGACGCGGGAGTTACTTACGGCTGCGAGGCGGACGTATTCGCGGCAATGTCGCTGTTGCTGGTGAGTTACTTGTTCGATAAACCGGGATTTATGCAGGACCCGGTTCCGGATACCGTCAAAAACCAGTTGATCGCGGCTCACTGCGCCTGCGGAACGCGATTGAACGGATTCGATCAAAAGCCGGAAGATTTCATCCTGCGTTCTCATTCCGAATCGAATATCGGCGTATCGATCCAGACGCTTTGGCGGAAAGGCCAGCCGGTAACGCTGCTGCGACTCAACAATCCGCGCGAACTTATTTTGGATACAGGCGTGGTGGTTGGCAACGTAAACACGCCGCCCGCCGGAGGATGCCGGACCAGCGTCGAGATCGCCATGGACGGTGTCGAAGACGTGCGCGACGTCCTCGGCTTCCATCAAGCCGTGTTTTACGGCAACCATCGCCGCGATGTGGAGGCGTTTTGCCAAATGTATGGCATTCGCGTAATCCATTCGCCGGAAAAATCAACGAAAGCCTAGGGGATTGTTTTAATGTATTGGGAGTAATATCGAGTCTTATTAAGAATGTAACTTATAATTCCCTCGCCCTCTGGGAGAGGGTTAGAGTGATGGATTTATAAGTCTAATAATATCAACCATCACCTAACCTCTCCCCATCTTGGGAGAGGAATTTAAAAACAACAATCTCAATGCAATTTGGTATTGCAATTTTCCTATCCCCTCATTTCATCCTTTCATTCCACAATAATAAGTCAAGCGAAATTTTCCGGCGTTACCGCTAAGTAACAGCGTTACCCAGCGGTAACGCTTAAGACGGCGTCAATTGAGAAAAAGCCATGGGCGCGGCGCGTTCTTAAAAAGATTATTTGATATAATCTAAGCGCTTGCTTTTATTCGATTCTCTCGCCGAGTTGCTATTAGGCTGAACCCAAAACTTCCCGTCATGATATGAGAAATCCCAAACCAGCGGCGTTTGGTACGAATCTTGATCGATATTTCGACGCTGGCTTATTGATCCTAAGGTTCAAAGAGAACGAACGATGACGGAAGGCGATCGGGGCATAAACGAACGCCTGTGCGCGTTGGAAAACCGCGTACAATCGATCCAACATTCGATCGAGAATTTATGGGAGCGGTTTAACGCCATCGTCGAAGACGCCGGTCAGCCTTGCTCATTTCAATCCGAATTGCCCGTCGGCGCAAGGATGTCAAAAGAAGAAGGCAAAATCGCCGATCCGATCGATCGCATATTTCAGGGTGAATTGTTTATGCGCCTCGCCGCCGTCTGTTTCATCCTTGTCATTGCATTGACCATCCGCGTTCTCACTGAAAAAGAAATTATCCCTGCAAACATCGGAGCGGTCAGCGGCGTTTTATACTGTTCCCTCTTAACGCTATGGAGTTTCATCGCCAAGAAGCCTGCATCGCCAATCAGTTTAACCATCGGCGTTTGCGGCCTGGTCGTGTTGTCGTTAATCGTTTACGAAACGCACAAATCTTTCCATAGTCTTTCGTTATCGGCAAGTTTTATCATTGTCTTAGCAGGAATGATATCCGCAATAGCGTTGAGCTGGCGGCGCAGCGCCCCTCTCGTAGGTTGGATCGGCCTGCTTTACGCTCCGATTGTGATAGCCGTCCTAACCTTTCCCTTCTTATCTCATCCTATGATATTCATGGTTTTATTCGCCGCCGCAGGCATCGCTCTTTCCGCTCGCGAATCGTTGGGATTATGGCCTGCGCGGACAGGATTAGGAATTTTGACATGTTTCTTTTTATTTTGCTGGGACAGAAATTTAAATGTCCATTTTTATAAGGCTGCGCCGGAAACGTATTTAGCCAACGGCTGGATCATCGCCGCAACGGCTGGATTCGCCGTTCTTTTCGTTTTACCGTCAATGGCCGCCGCATTTTCCCGGCGCGCATTGTCTCCGTTTGAAAAAATGGCGCCCGCCGCTGCGGTTTCCATCGCCTATTATTTCATCGAAAGCGAATTCCGACGGTGGAGCATTCATGATTCGCGTCACGCCATGGCGCAAATGGCGATCTCCGGGATATTCCTCGGCATGGGCGTAGGATTCGGAGTTCACAACAACGAATTCAAATACGGTTTGCGAACTTTCTTATTCGCTGGCGTCATCCTCTTATTAATCTCCTCGTTTTCCGCGTTTCAAATCAGCGCTCCATTTATCGTACTATGGTCTCTGGGGGCATTGTCTCTTTTGGGATTGGCGTTTTATTTTCGCAGCCCGGATCTTCGTTTGTTCTCCTATCTTTTGCAACTTTGCGTGTTTGCCGCCGCCTTGGCTCATGGAATTCTTTTTGCGCAGGAAGGGAATCAAGCGGTTCCCTGGCTTCTCTCTTTCTATATGGCGGCGGCGATGCTTTTGCATTTCTTGGGAAGCCGCGCAACGATCGGCGCCCATTCGCCGGATGCGGCTGGAAGCGGCTGCAGCGATGCGATCGCCATTACGTTGCTGCTCTGCGCCATCGCCTCTGTTTTTTTAATGGGACGCAATACTCTTTGCGCCGCCTCGTCAAATACCCGCCTAATCGGCTGCGGCCAATCGATCTGGCTGACGGCCCTGGCGGCGGCGGCCTTATACGCGGGCATTCGATTCAACAGCCGGCGGATCATGATCGCAGGATTCCTAACCTACGCGGCGGCGGCGGCCAACGTCGCATTCTTCGATCTGTTGACTGGCTTGGATGCTTTCGTCATTTTGAGCGTCTTCTCCTTTGGCGCGTTAGCCGGAATCAGTTCCTATCACATGCGGAAAGCTATGAGGAGCCGCGAATGAACGCTTGGTTATCTCTCTTTTCTCCTAAACGAATTTGGAAAGGAATGCGCTGGCTCTTTTCTTCCGAGAAACTCGATTACGCTGACGTACCAGCCTCCGATCGCAAAAGAAGCATTCAATTTTATTGGAAATACCTTTTTTATGCGGAGTCTCTCGATGAATCCGGCGAACCGGAAATTCATCGTCCATCCTTTTTCTCTTGGTTGTTTAGCGCCGAGCCGATCGACGGCGGCGTTATCGATATTGAAGCGAACGCTGCGCCATTATCCAATTATTTTAGAACGAAAGGGCGATCTCCTATGGAACATGCGAAACATTTAGTCCGCGCCATCCTTTTAATCCTGGTTGTCTTGTGCATCCTCGAACTATTCCGTCAATCCATGCGTCCCGAGTCCTATGGCCAATCGGGACCGTTCCGCGAAGTAGCGATGAAGGAAAAAACGGCGCTTCCCATCGTTTATCAAGACAAACAACTCTGCATTTCCTGTCACGAATCCAAAGCGAAGACGGTGCTCGCATCCAAGCATGGCGTTATCGATTGCCAAATATGCCATGCTCCCTTGGGACGGCACGCCGCCGAAGGCGCAAAACCTGAAGAGAAAAACGAAGATATGGCGATCGACCGTAGTCCCGAATTGTGTTTGCGCTGCCATCAAAAATTGACCGCCAGACCCGAAGCCATCAAACAAATCGATTTTTCCAAACATATGATTGACAACGAACTTAAGGAAGAATTGGTTCCCGGACTTTGTTTGGAATGCCATTCTTCGCATGAACCCGATCTTTAATGCGGCAAGGAGATAGTCAATGAATAAGGATCGACGGCGATTTCTCAAACTCTTAACGTCTTATTTCGGCCTGTTGGCCGCAAAAGACGGCGTATACGTCCGCTTGCTCGGCGGAGAGAATCTCTCCCAGGATTCCACCGCAGATGCGGAAGCGTACAATCCGGAAGATCATCTTTACGCTTACGCTATCGATACCCGCAAATGTATTGGATGCGGGATGTGCGTAAAGGCGGACCGGCTCGAGAACAAAGTCCCGCCTAAAAACTTCCGCACCTGGGTGGAACGCTACCGCATATCCGAAGCGGGCGATGTGGATATTGATTCTCCTTCCGGCGGCGAAAACGGCTTCCCGCCGAGAGTATCGGGCTTCAATGTCGCCAAGGCGTTTTTCGTCCCCAAACTCTGCAACCATTGCCGCCATACGCCTTGCATTCAAGTTTGTCCCGTGGGAGCGTCCTTCCATACGCCGGAAGGCGTCGTCATGGTGGATTCCGGATGGTGCATCGGCTGCGGTTATTGCGTCCAGGCGTGCCCGTACGGAAGCCGCTTCATCAATCCGGAAACGCACTGCGCCGACAAATGCACGCTATGCTATCACCGGCTCGTGAAAGGCTTGCAGCCCGCCTGCGTCCAAGCTTGCCCCGTCGGAGCGCGCCAGTTCGGCGATTTGAAACGCGCAGGGGATCCCGTCCGCCAACTCATCGCCCGCGAACGCGTTATGGTTCTTCAACCGACTTTGCTGACAAAACCGAATTGCTACTATCTCGGCCTCGATCAAGGAGTGCGATAAATGGAACTTTCCGGCTATTCCTATCCCAACGACTTTTTCATCGATTGGAGTTTGATGATCGTTCTCTACCCGTACATCACGGGCTTCGTGGCGGGAGCGTTTATCGTCTCTTCATTTTATCACGTGTTCGAACGAAACGAATTAGAGCCGGTAGGCAAATTATCTCTTCTCTGTTCGTTCGCCTTCTTATTGTCCGCCGGTTTGCCCTTGTTGAACCATCTCGGACATCCCGAACGGGCATTGAACATTTTCTTGACGCCTAACTTTTCCTCGGCTATGTCCGGCTTCGGATTCGTTTACACGTTTTACTTGATTGTCATGGAATTGGAACTCTGGCTGGTGTATCGCGAATACATCGTGGAAACGGCTCGCCGCAGCCGGGGCTGGAAGCGGCGCGCGTTCAAGTGGCTCTCGCTCGGCGTTTACGACCTCTCCCCCGAATCGCGAGAAGTGGATCGAAAAGCCATCCGGGTTTTAGCGGCCATCGGCATCCCGGCGGCCTGCATTCTCCACGGATATGTCGGGTTTCTTTTCGGAGCGTTGAAATCGAATCCCTGGTGGTCGACGCCTCTCATGCCGGTGATTTTTCTCTTTTCCGCCGTCGTTTCGGGCATCGCGCTTTTAATCGTGATCTATCAAACCGACCGGAAAATTCACGGCATGAGAATCGATCAAGAGTGCGTCGCTTCTCTGTCGCGATGGTTGTGGTTGTTCATGATTGTAACGGTTTCGTTGGAAATTCTCGAAATCATCACGCTCGCTTACGAGCAATCGGAAGCGTGGGAAATTATCGGCGCTCTTTTAACCACAAAACTCTCCTTTAGCTTCATTTCCGTTCAAATGATTCTGGGATCGCTGGTTCCCTTCGTTTTGCTCATGGTCGTCGTGCTCATGAACTCCTATCTGCATGAAAAAGTCAGAAACACTCTTGCCTTCATCGCCGCTGCGCTTTTGTTGATCCAAGTATTCGCCATGCGGTGGAACGTCGTCATTGGCGGCCAAATGTTTTCCAAGAGCTTCAGCGGCTTTAGACAATACCAGCCCGAATTCTTCGAGAAGGAGGGCATCCTCGCCGCCATCGTCATTATGATCGCGCCATTTTTGCTGCTTCACCTACTTAATATAATATTTCCTGCCTTTTCCGACCGCGAAGAAGCCGAAAAAGGCGCTATAGCGGCGCCAAAATGATATCCTTAGCCGATTCTCTTCCCGAACCGGCTGGGGACGATCTCGTCAGCGTCAACAGATAATGGGCGTCTGAGATCATTTGGCATACAGCGCCTGCCATGCTACGATAATGAGGCTTTCGCTTTGGATTTCATCGCGCCGTTAGACGGCGGCGTTTCTAGGATTTTCTAAAAAAATGGCGGCGTCTCGTATCGAACGAGTGAATAAAAATGAGCGCAGGACGGAATCCTCTTTGGAACTATCTCCATTTTAAAATCGCCGCTGGAACTACTTTATTCACGTCCGTCATTCTTATTGCTTCGTTTTCTTTCTTCTATTTGACCATCCGCGAAGAGCGCTCTCAGGATTTTTACGATCGAGCCCGAGAAATCGCGGATTTGGTCTATCGGTCTCTGGAAACGGCGATGCAGCACAAATCCCCCGATACTGGCCAGGTCATCGTCGGACAATTGGTGGACAGTTTACTGGAATCGGGCGAGTTTCAACGTCTTTCCATCCTCGACAAGAAGGGACGGATTTGGATATCCTCCTCCCGCGCCGAACAAGGGAAAGTATACCCGTCTCAAGACAAAGCATGTCTATCCTGCCACGAAAATTCTCAACCGCCTTCCTTCAATTCCAGCGGCGTCGACCGGGATTCGAATCCCGCTTTCTATCGCATTTCGCTCTCGTTCAACAACCGTAAATCATGCCAAGATTGCCATGCCCCCACGAGCCGAGTGAACGGCGTATTGATTGCGGATTTTTCTATGGAGCATTTCAACGCTGCTCTTGCGCAGTACTATAATTTCTTTTTAATCAATCTCGCCGTCTCCTTAGCGGGAATGCTGTTGGGTTTGCGATTTTTCCTGCGGCGGATCGTCGTGAACCGGATATCGCGGCTTTCCGGATTGACTCGCAGAATCGGCCAAGGCGATCTGCCTCCTATCAGCGACGTCGCCATATCGGATGAGATTTCGAAAATCGAACACGACTTCTACGAAATGTGCAAAGGATTGACCTATCAAAGAAAAAGAAACGAGGAGTTGCAGCAGGAATTGCTCCAACGGGAAAAACTGGCGACCATCGGAAACTTGGTGGCATGGTGCGCGCATGAATTGAATACGCCCATCGGCAACATCCTGTCCCGATTGGAATGCTTGAAAATGGAAACCAACCAAACCCCCATCCGGGACGAATTCGCGCAGGATTTAAAAGTCATCGAACGCCAATCGAAGCGGATGGCGCGCACCGTCCAAGGATTGCTCTCTTTCTCCCGCCAGAGTCCAGTCCAATACGAAAGCGTCCAATTCGAACGGGTAATTCGGGAGGCCGTGGATAGTTGCAGCCAGCAACTAAAGAAAAAGAACATTGCCATCGATTGCCAATGCGAGAAAAATTTGCCGGAAATCTTCGGCAATCCCGTTCAACTCGAACAAATGGTGATTAATTTATTGAATAATTCCGGCGACGCGCTGGATATAAACGGTAGAATCCTTCTTTCGGTTCGGCGGGAAAATACAACCGACTTCTCAGGTATAATTATGAAAGTCGAAGACGATGGCCCCGGATTTCCCCCGGAATTGTCTCAACGCATTCTTCTCCCCTTCGTTACGTCGAAAGGGCCGGGAGAGGGCGTCGGCTTGGGACTCGCCATCGTTTCGCAGATCGTCTCCCAGCACAGAGGAACCATCCGAATCGGGAAAAGTTCCTTCCATGGCGCGTTGACGGAGATTTATCTTCCCAATAAAAATTCGATGGATAAGTTCTATGGAAAATGAAGAGAAGGCTGGCAAGCGAGATAAAAATAGAATCAGGATTCTTCTCATCGACGACGAGGAAGACATGCTGGAAAGTTGTACGCGGATTTTGTCGCACTGGCAGTATGAATGCTATTCCGCTTCTTCCGGACGCATGGGAATCGCCTATTTCATTAATTACCGCCCGGATATCGTGATTTCGGATTTACGAATGCCGGATATTGACGGCATTGGCTTGCTCAAAGAATGCCTCTCCATTGACTCCAAAGCCATCGTCATATTGCTAACCGCATACGCCACCGTAGAAAACGCGGTCGAGGCGATGAAAATCGGCGCATCGGACTATCTGCAAAAACCCTTTACCGCCGAACAATTGAACAACGTAATCCAACGTCAAATCCAACTGCGAGGTCTCTTGCCGCCTACTATGCGTCCTGACGTCAAGGAAGAAGAAATCCCGCCGATTATCGGAAAAAGCGCCGCCATTCAAAACGTAATTCAGACGGTGGCTCAAGTATCCCGAACCGATGTGAATGTCCTTATTACGGGGAAAAGCGGTACAGGAAAAGAATTGATCGCCAAACGGATTCATCAATCCGGAACCCGCTCCCAAAAACCGTTTGTCCCCGTCGATTGCGCCTGTCTTTCCGAAGATTTGCTGGAAAGTGAACTATTCGGCCACGTCAAAGGCTCTTTCACTAGCGCTTCCACGGATAAAGCCGGACTTTTCGAGATAGCCCACCAAGGGACAATGTTTCTGGATGAATTATCGCACTTATCGCTCCGCAGCCAGGGAAAATTCCTGCGGGTCTTGCAAGAACGCCAATTTCGGCCCGTCGGCGGGAAAAAATTAATCGACGTGGACGTACGCATCCTTAGCGCTACCAACCGCGATTTGGAATGCGATGTTCGCGACGGCGCCTTCAGAGAAGACCTTTATTTCCGCTTGAATGTTATCGCCATCCACTTGCCGACCTTGCAGCAAAGGAAAGAAGACATTCCGCTTCTGATAGACCACTTTCTCCGCAAATTTACCAAAAACTCCGATCCTTGCGAAATTTCGCTGGAGGAAGACGCGCTGGAATTGCTGACGAAATACGATTGGCCCGGCAACATTCGCGAATTGGGGAATGTGATTCAGCGATGTCTCGCTTTGCTCAAAGATAACGTTATTCGGGCGGAAGCCCTTCCCGATGCGTTTCACGTTAAAAAGTCAAAAGTCCATCATTCGGAGAACCATCGTTTGACGGACGCCATTCACAGTGCGGAACGCGAGCAAATTATTCGTACGCTGCATTTGTATGGAGGAGAAAGAACGAAAGCCGCCAATCATTTAGGAATCAGCAGAAAAAGCTTATGGGAAAAAATTAAAAATTACCGAATCTCCAGTGAGGAGATAGAACTTTTTCATCAATAAGAATAAGGATTAATTTTATTGGGGGGTGGCAAGGGCAAGGTTGTTTCTGCCCTTGAGATATCCCACCATTTTTTCCATCATTCATCATTCATTACTCATCATTCCAACCGGACGGAAAAGCAAGGTTTTTCTGCTCTTGACCAAATTCCTAAGACTTGTGGATGGGGAAAAGTTACAGGCTATCCAAGGAATGACAAATCCGATTTTCGGTAAAATCGCCTATTAGACTTTATTCCGCTTCGTCAGATATAGTACTATGGAACGCAAAAAAAGGAGAATCGCCATGAAACATATTTCAAGAAGGTTATTTCTTTATACAAGTTTTTTGGGGCTTTCTACGGCAAAAAGGCTGCCCGCGATGGCGCAGGACGATGCGGCGAGGCCGTTGGGACAGCCCCCAGGATGTCAGATTTATGGGGTTCGCAAACAGTTGGCGGAGGATTTTGACAAAACTCTAAAAGTACTTTTTGCGGCGGGGTACCGGCTTCTTGAGTTTTGTTCGCCGCCAGGCTATGCCAACGATCTTGCTCCGCTGGTGAGCATGAGCGCCAAGACGATGCGCCAGAAGATTGATGACGCCGGGCTTCGCGTAGTCAGTTGCCACTACCAGTTCGACGAGTTGAAAGAGAATGGGGACGAGAGAATCGCATTTGCCAAGGAACTGGGATTGGAGCACATGATTGTCGCATCGGTTGGCCGCCCAAAGTCCTTGGACGCCTGGCTCAAAACCGCCGATGAATTGAACCAACTCGGCGAAAAAGTACAAAAAGCCGGTATGCAGCTCGGTTTTCACAATCATACGCAGGAATTTGAAACAATGGACGGCAAGCTTGTTTTCGATGAGCTGATGAAACGCATCGACCCAAAATTGGCGAATTTCCAGTTTCATTTAACCAGCCCAAGTTCCGGATTCAAACCGATCGATATTCTTACAAAATACCACGGCCGTTTTCTTTCGCTTCATATTATGGACTGGGCGGCGAGCGGCAACGATCGAGCGCCCGTAGGACAAGGCTTGATCGATTGGAAGAAGCTGTTTGCGGCGGCCAAGCAAAGCAACGTCAAATACTACTTTGTTGAAATGGATATGGACGCTTTAAAAGCAAGCGGCGCTTATCTTTGTTCTCTTAAAGTATAGAGGTTAGTAATTAAGGTCTTTCTCAAGTTCCAAGGAAAAATTCTTCTTATCTAGGAGATAACCAATGAGTAACCATATTAATCGCCGCCGGTTTATTGGATCCGCCGTATCCGCCAGCGCCTTTACCCTTGTTCCACGGAGCGCCTTAGGGGGAAACGGATTCGTCTCCGCAAACGATAGGATAACCTTGGCTCACATCGGCGTTGGAACGCAAGGAATCAACGAAATGGGAAGCCTGCTCGAGGATCCGCAGATTCAAATTGTGGCGATGTGCGATCCGAATAAGGACAGCAACGATTATATAGAGTGGGGAAAAAACAATATTCGGGACGCAATCCGGAAATATTTGAACAATCCCGCCTGGGGGGAAGGAAGAAGCGGCTGTCCAGGCGGCCGGGAAGTTGGCCGGGAAATTGTGAACGGCTACTACGCCAATCATCGCGGTAAAGAGAACTATCAAGGTTGCGCCGTCTATGCCGATTTCCGAGAACTGTTGGATAAAGAAAAAGATGTAGACGCCGTCAAAATCATGACTCCCGATCATCTGCACGCGACGATATCGATTGCGGCGATGAAAAAGGGAAAACATGTTTTAATGCACAAGCCGATCGCCAACCGATTACGCGAAGGGCGTTTGGTTCTGGAGACGGCGCGCCAAACGAAGAAGGCTACGCACCTTCTGGCCTATGGAAGCGGCTCTCAGAACGGAAGGATCGCGGAACTTATTAAACAGGGTGCGATCGGAAAATTGCGCGAAATCCACAACTGGTCGAACCGTCCCGTGTGGCCCCAGTATTCCGAGATTCCCGAAGATAAGCCGCCGATTCCGGATGGATTCGATTGGGATCTATGGCTGGGTCCCGAAAAGGCGCGTCCTTATCATCCGCATTACACGCATACCGTCTTTCGCGGCTGGTACGATTTCGGCGGCGGTTCTATGGCCGATATGGGAATATACAGCCTCTGGCCCGTGTTCGCTGCGTTGAACCTTGAAAGCCCGGCAAGCGCTCATGCTTGGGCGACCCATACCTGTTATATCAAAGATAACATAAGCAGTACCAGGAATAACGATTATTCCTATCCCATCGCTTGTTCCTTGCGCTTTCGCTTTGCCGCGCGAGAGGATAGGCCGGAAATGGATCTGTTTTGGTACGACGGCGGCATGAAGCCCCGGCTGCCTATATACATTGAAAAACAAAATGTCCAGATGGATAAAGAAGGCATCCTATTCGTCGGCGACGATGGCGCCATTATGGCGGAATTTCATGGACAAAAGCCGCAACTGTTTCGAAATGGAAAGGTTGAACCGCTTCCGATGAATAACGAAACGATAAAAAACGCCCCAAGAGAAAAACGCAATAAATACTGGATTCGCGAATGCCTGGGAGGCGAGGCGTCGCCAGGCAGCTTCCTGAATGCGGCGGCTATTACCGACGCCGTCAACCTTGGAACCATCGCTTTGCGGGCGGAAAAAATAATCGAATTCGATAGCGAGAAAATGAAAATTACGAATGTTCCGGATGCCAACCAATATCTCACCCGAGAGTACAGAGAAGGTTGGGAGTTATGAACCTAAAAACAGTGATTCGGGACAAGTGACGAGTGATTAGTAAAAGAAATTCAGCGACTTACGAAATACATTCCGCTCACCTTTTGGATAAATAGGAAGTTTCGATTCAACCCATCGATTTATTATTCAAATGAACAAATATATTCCGCGATTCCCTCTTCTACGGCGATTTCAAAGGAGGAGTTGCCGGGAACGAGAAACGTGGAACCGGAGGGATATTCGTTCCAGTCCATCGAACCGGCGAGCCTTACGCGGCAGGAACCGGTTACGATTTCCATGCGTTCGGGAGCGCCGGTATTGAAGGAATAAGAGCCAGGGTAGATAAGGCCAAGCGTTTTCTTCTTGCCATCGGGAAAAAGAACCGTATGGCTGACGACGTTGCCGTCGAAATAGACGTTGGCTTTGCAAACAACGCTGACATTATCAAATTGAGACGGTTGATTCATACGTTTTATCCTTTGCGAAGGGCAATATTAAAATCAAATCAAAATACCACATTTCGATGGATTCGAAACGAATAACTTTCCAATTGCGCTTATTTTCAATCCTCAACAGCGCGCCGCAATGCCGCCCGCGCCAATAGGCGAGTAGAATCCAAAACCGGCAACGGAGAATTTTGCGGCGTTACGATGAGGGGAATTTCCGTACAGCCGAGTACAACAGCGTCGCAGCCTAATTCTTTCATCTTCTCAATGATGCTCGCAAAACAAGCGGTGGATTCGGGCGTTATGATTCCATAAACCAATTCGGAAAAAATCATCGTATTGATCTTTTCGCGGTCTTCTCGATCAGGGATAAGACAGCCGATTCCCTTCCCATTCAACTTGGCCGGATAGACGGGACCTTCCATCAAATAACGGGTGCCGAGTACGGCCAATTGCCGGAAATGGAGGCGATCCGCTTCTTCGGCGACGGCTTCGGCGATATGCAGCCAAGGACGCTTGGCTTTTTCCAAAACCAAGCCGAAAGCCTCGTGAATCGTGTTATCCGGCGAGATCATGAAATCCGCACCCGCCGCCGCTAACTTAGCTTCGGACGCGAGCATCAAATCCGCTACACCGCGCCAATCCCCCGTCTGGATGAATCGCATATACTCGGCGAGAGGAAAAGTGTGCATCGTAATTTCGGGATGGGCGTGCTCTCCTAAATACTCCTTGCCTTCCAGACAAATGGTGCGGTAACATAGCGCCGCGCCTTCGGCGCTGCAGCCAACGATGCCGATATGTTTGCTCATTAGTTTTCCCTTCAAACGATTCAAGGATAAAAGCGGGCGCCGAATATCGCCGTTCCAACGCGGACGATAGTAGCGCCTTCTTCGATGGCGACGGGAAAATCGTGGGTCATACCCATCGATAATTCCATTCGGACTCCTGGATACAAAAAATCTTCAGCGTATTTTTCGGCGAGTTCCCTTAATTCCCTAAAAAAGGGCCGCGCGTCTTCAGGATCGTCCAAAAAGGGCGGAATCGTCATAAGCCCTCGGCAATGCACGCGGGGAGCAGATTGAACCGCTTGGATCAAATTCTCGAATTCCTTGACGTCCGCCCCCGACTTCGTCTCTTCTCCGCCAAGATTTACTTCCAACAAGATATCTGCCGTTCGGTCCAGTTTATCCGCCTCTTTTTGCAGCGCCTCTACTAATTTGGGACTATCGACGGAATGGATGAGATGAAAAAGAGCGAGCGCTTTTTTGACCTTATTCGTCTGCAAATGGCCGATTAAGTGCCATTGAATATCCAATTCATGAAGGGCGAATATCTTCCCTTCCGCTTCCTGCACGCGATTTTCGCCGAATACTCTCAATCCATCGCCGTAGGCATCGGCGACTTTTTCCGAGGCGCAGGTTTTACTTACCGCCATCAGTAGGATATCGTCAGCTCTCCGCCCGCAACGCTCGGCGGCATAAGCGATCGATTCTTGGACTCTTTTAATATTCTCCCTAATTTCAGACATTTCTCCCTAATCCCGCTATTGAAAAACTCTTGTTAAATAAACCGGGGGAACGCCTTCAAGCGTTCCCCCGGCATTCATTCAACTAGATGCTGCGAATTAACGCATCACAGGCCAAGACAACTCGGCATCCTGCAATACGTCGGCCGTCCAGTAAGGCGGATTGATCGGGAATGGGTAAACGTTATATTCGCCGATCTGATAATCGCCTACGCCAAACGCCGCCGCATACCTTGTAGAAGCGCCGCCAGTATGCGTACCGCCGAAGCCGTCGAACATAAACATACCCACGCGTCGCGCTCCAGCCGCAATCGGCACAGTCTTACCCGTCGTGTCTTTACCGAATACTATACTGGCCGAGATTTCTAATTCGAGGTCGCGAGCAATATCGAACGGGAAGCCATATCCTAGTTTATTAAACGGCGTAATACCCTTGACTTGCTCTTTCATTGCATCGGTAACCGTTACATCGCTGAACGGCGCGAATAGAACGATTCCATCAGCGCGAAGCAGAGCAAGGCCGATAAACTGGGTTCCGTCCGCATTGGGCATCAATTCGATATCGTAGAACTTGCCAACGCCTTCGCCCGGCGAGACGGGAACATCCGCCGCATTCACCGCTGGAGCGTTGCCGACGACATAAATGACGCCCTTGGCATCGAGCACGTAAGCGCCCGTTCCAATCAAATCGGTACTGTATTGGCTGTTGGCAGGATTGATATCCCGTCCGCGGAATATCTTCAAACCAACCGCCTTGGCGCCATCCTGCAAAGCAACCTTTGTATCCAAAGCCGCAAGAGCGCCGCCTTCCGCAACGATGCGTCCATCGCTTGCGAGTACGTAGAATCCATTGTTACCGGCAGGTTCGATGTCGACCAATGGCGAATCAAACGTAAAGCCATCGGCCAGTACGGGTATAATATCGCTGGAGAAGGCTCCAAAGTCGATGTTCGTTGCGGGATCGTTATCCCAATCGATGCCGCCGCGGTTCGGACCGCCTACAGCGCCCAAGCGCGGATTAACGGGAGCATAAGGTCCAATGTTGCCGCCGATCAAGAAGTAAGCGCCTTCAGAACCATTGCCGCCTTGCGCTACCGCTAGGGTTTCGCCTGTAAATTCCGCATCCTTGGCGATCGGATAGAACAATCCGTCAACAAAGAGGTACGGGCAATAAGCGGCAGGATCGGGAATGCCGTCAAACACGCCGGGATCGGTCAAAACGCCGGCGATCGTACCGCCAATATCGAAGTTATGAACGGCGGAGCCGCTTGTATATGTGCCGCCCATTTCATCCAACGACACGATGCCGAGGGATGGATTGATGGTAAACGCTGTGGGCGTCGGAGTCGGCGAAGGCATAACCGTCGGCGTCGCTGTCGGTTTAGGAGTATAGACCGGCACCGGGCTGGGCTGCCGCGTTGCTGTCGGCGTGGGCAGAACCGGAGTCGCCGTGGGAGTCGCCGGTACTGGCGTAGCTGTCGGAGTAGGCGGCACTGGCGTAGCTGTCGCCGATTCCGGAGTTGGAGTCGCTACGGCTGTTTCCGGCGTCGGAGTTGCAACCGCCGTTTCTGGGGTTGGCGTCGCCGTGGGAGTAGGCGGAACCGGCGTAGCCGTCGCCGTTTCCGGCGTGGGAGTTGCTACGGCTGTTTCCGGAGTAGGCGTCGCTACGGCTGTTTCCGGCGTCGGTGTCGCAACCGCCGTTTCTGGGGTTGGAGTAGCCGTGGGCGTGGGTGGAACCGGCGTAGCTGTCGGCGTTTCCGGAGTCGGAGTCGCTACCGCCGTTTCCGGCGTCGGCGTAGCCGCTGGGGATTCGGCAACGGTTACAGAACCCGCCGCGACGGTAATGCCTATCAAATCATCCACGATATTCGATAAGGACAATGACGTTGCGCCCGGCGAGGCCGCCGTATAGGTCAATTTCAGCAATACGCCATCCGCATTTACGCTGGCTGCGCCGCCTACGGCGCCTATGCGCACCGCGCCCGCTGGACTCGCCAGCGCTTGAGCGTTAACCGCCAGGAAGCTCTCCAGAAGCGTTCCAGCTTTATCCACGCCAACAAACGTCAAAATATTGTTGGACTGTAGAACGTCAAAGCCGAAGGCGTCAACGCCTTTTAGATTCTTCACCTGGATGGAAACAACTACGTTTTGGCCAACGCCGCTCGCCGTTGCGCCCAGAATCGTCAGTTCAGGCTTCGCGGGAATAGCCGTTGGTGTACTCGTTGGCGTTTCTACGGGAGTTTCCGTAGGAGTTTCGATGATCACCGGCGTCGGCGTCGCCGTTGGCGCCGGAAGCGGAGTATTCGTTGGCGCCGGAAGCGGCGTGTTTGTTGGAACGACTACAGGCGTCGCTGTAGGAGTTTCCGCCGGCGTTTCGGTTGGCGTTTCAACAGGAGTTTCGGTCGGCGTTTCCGTCGGCGATTCCGCAGCCCATGCTGCGCTCCCAGTCCCTAGGCCCAATGCCATAATGGCAACGAAAGAAAGGATGAGAAGGTGAAAATATTTTCCACGCATCAAATTGCCTCCATATTTTTTGAAAAACCCGAAGTTCCCACCTACTATACAAAATAAGCGGACTCGCGTCCAGACTTATTATAAAAAACCATCAAAAAAAATTTAAAACAAAATTCGATATTACGGCAAGATAATTTCTACCGTTTTATCTTCAAATTTCGTTTCGCCAACAATATCGTCCGCCGTGACGACGGTTTTTTCGTCGATCGCCATCCCATCCTTGATTTGAAAGGATGTTTTTTGCCCGGAGGCTCCGCCGATGATTTCAAACGTAATATCGCAAATCCGGGCATCCCCGTTGAAGCCAAGCCCTTCATTCACGGTTCCATCGAGAGCGCGATTTTCAGGTCGAAACAACAATACCGAAGCGATATCGTCAATGAGGCCGATATTTTCCTCTTGCGCCCGTTGTTGGATCAATTCGGGAGATTCGAAGATTTCGACGCTCTCGCGAATCAGCGTAAAATCATCATTGGAGTTGCTGGTCCAATAAAGGTTGCGTTCGTTCAGGAAAAAGAGCAAGGCGTTAATATCGCCAAGATTCAATACGTCTTTTCCATCCCCTATACGATCGCGATCGAAATAGCCGAAGACGTTTGCCGCCGAAACCTTCTCGCCAAAGCGTTCTCCCAGCGTCAAAATATCCGCAATATTCGAACGGCCGTCAAAGTTGATATCGCCCCGCGATTCATGAATATCGACGACGCGCAACACGGCGGGATCGAAGGCGATATCGCAATTCACTCCCACCAACTTCGCCGCCTCTTTCAACACCAGCGCGGCGGAGAATGTTTTACCGATAAAAACCGGCTGGGCATCCACCGTCGTTATTTTCTGCGAATCATTGATCGTGGAAGATAGGAAATCCAATACGAATTCCGTCTTTTTTTCTTGCGCCCACGCGAGTACGGCGCCGAAGAAAAGCGCAATGCCCCATAGTACGATTGCGGATATTTTTCGGGAAATCACGATTCTCGCCTCCACTCTCACCTTGCAGCCCTTTTCAACTCATTATCATATTCCTGGGCGGAAATGGCGGGGCCGACGAGGCTCGAACTCGCGACCTCCTGATCGACAGTCAGGCATTCTAACCAAACTGAACTACGGCCCCGTTTCGAATTTCGCTTCCGTCCGGGAATATAACGAAAATGGGCAAGACAGGAATCGAACCTGCGACCTCCTGCTTGTAAGGCAGGCGCTCTAACCAACTGAGCTACTCGCCCCAGCAATCCGTAAAACAATATAGTCAACAAAAACAAAACTTGTCAAGAAGAATAAACAACATACACAATCAAACTTTTATTCCGTTTCCGATACATGCCGCCGGATTAAGAATTCCCATCCCCCTATCGATATATCCGGTTGCGCCTATGACCGGCCTTTTCTTTAGCGCGAATATCCCTGATGGATTAGACCGCAAAGCAAACAGATGGTATTATAGAACAAACGAGCGACGAAATCATCCCTTAAGTTATTTATTTTTCAAAATTTTCACGATAAACCGTCTCTCGTTCGAGATTGAAGGAAAAATCTTTCCGACGGCTCGATCCTTGGCCATCAATCCCGGTGGCGCTGGCGAAAAAAAGCCTGCGCCATAGAAGCGGCAATTCATTCCGCCAATCTACGGAAACGCAACTCCGCCATCCATCTATTTGACGTTATGAAAACGATCCACGCATAGTTCCGGACATGCCGCAACCTTACGATCGAAAACCGTACGACAAAAAGAGCGTTCGAACATGATCCAACGCCGCCCATCCCCTTTCCGAAGAACCTCCACTAAAAAACGATTTCGAAGCATTCTCCACAAAGAACGGCGCGACGAAGAAATGCCCGTTTCCTGGTATCGGCAACGCGGAAATTTTATCACTTTGCTGATGATTTTCGTTATTCTCTTCCTCGCCATGGCCATGAAAGCCTATTTACTCTACACGAAAAACTTCGCGCTCTCCTCGACGCCCATCACAGCCGAAAAAACGCCAAGCTCGTCCGAGGAAATGGATTATGAAGAAGCCAAAAGCATCTTCGAAGGAAAACAAAAACAATCGCCCCATCAATAGCCCTCTTTATTCCCCTCAACAATAACGGGATTCGACTCTACTATACATGGAAATCCTATTACCGATCATTCGGCAACGGAACGCCGATCATTGATTCAGATCGTCGCAGCGCCAGAAAATGAAAATGAGGATATGAGGAAATCGTATTCGATAAACCCTCTAAAATCCCTATTCGACTTCCTGCAAGTTGTTTCCAGACTGAATAAGAAATCGACATATTACGATTCATGAACTCCTGCATTAACGTCCATTGGAAATTCAAGCCGCTTAATGAATCCGCCGCCGAGCGAATTCATCACGAAGCCGGACTTTCGCCTCTTTTGTCCAGGTTGCTCATTCTTCGAGGCATAAGCGCAATCAACCAAGTTAAAGAATTCCTCGATCCCGAACTCCAACCGCTGCCCGATCCTTTTCTCTTTTCCGAAATGCAGACCGCCATCGATCGCATCCTCCTCGCCAAAGAGAAAAATCAGCGAATTCTTATTCACGGCGATTACGACGTGGACGGGGTAACGGGAACCTGCATCTTATTGGAGACGCTTTGGGATTTAGGCATTCAGGCGGAGCATTATCTCCCCGACCGTTTATCCGAGGGGTATGGCCTTCACACCCATCACATCCCCAAATTTGCAGGAGAATACGATCTTCTCGTCACGGTGGACTGCGGCGCAACGGCTCACGAGGCGCTTCGGGAAGCCCAACGGCTGGGACTCGACGCCATCGTCGCTGATCATCACGATCCCGGCGCCGAACGCCCGCCCGCCCTGGCGATTCTCAATCCTCTAAATCCGGAAGAATCCTACCCCTCCAAATGTCTCTGCGGCGCGGGGGTGGCCTGGAAACTAGCCTGCGCCTTGCGCGCCGCCTCCTCGAACCGGGGAAGCGAAACCAATCAACTAGAACTCGCGGCGTTGGGAACGGTAGCGGACGTTGTTCCCCTGGTTCAGGAAAATCGGGTTCTGTTGGCGCGTTCGTGGGAATGTTTTCGTCGAATGGACCGTCCGGGCCTTTCCGCTTTAATGGAATTATCGAACATCGTCCCTTCCCAAATCGACGCAGCGGCCATCGGCTTCCGCATCGGCCCCCGGCTAAACGCCGCCGGACGCATGGATTCGCCGGAATCGGCGCTGGAACTTCTAATCACCCGCGACGAAACGCGGGCGCGGGAACTGGCGCGCTGGCTCCACGAACTCAACGATCGGCGCCGCAGCGTAGAAAAAAACGTCTTCGACGAAGCCAGCGCCATCATTGAACAGAATCGCCTGCTCGATCGCTGCAGCCGCGTATTGATGGCCTCCGGGAACGGTTGGCATCGCGGCGTACTCGGCCTGGCGGCGCAGCATCTCGTCAAACGATACGGCCGCCCCGTTTTTCTTCTCAGCCGGGAAAACGACAAAGTGTTCGGTTCCGCTCGTTCGGTGGACGGCATCGATCTGATTCCTATCCTGCATCGTCTTCAGCCTTATACTCTATCTTGCGGCGGACACGCCGGGGCGGCGGGGATGAAAATGGAATTTCAACGCCTGAACCAATTCGAACAAGGGCTGTACGCCGCAGCGGAAGAAGTTTGGCCGGCCATCATTACGCCGCCGCTGCAGTTGGATGCGTCATTGGTTTTAGAACAGATCGACGGCCATCTCATGGCGGACCTGCAACGCCTTCACCCCTTCGGTCATGGCAATGAGGAGCCAGTATTTTACGCGCGAGCTTCCCTGGACGGCTTCGCCGCCAGCATCGTCGGAAACAACCATCTGCGCATTAAACTGCGCCACCCGCGCGGCATGATCGACGCTGTGGGCTTTGGAATGGGCGGACGTTTGGAAAAATTGAGCGGCAATGAAATCGAATTGGCGTTCCATTGCCGCGCCAACGAGTATCGAGGCCGAAAGAGCATCGATCTTCATCTATTGGATTTTGCCGCTTTTTCTCGGCCCGTAGACATTGCCGCTCCCAATCCTTCCCCTTCATCCGGCATTCTCGACCGCAATCGGCTGGGGAGAATCTACCGCTTGCTCGACCAATCCGCCGACGAGAACCGGCAACTGGTTCGCCAAAACGCCTACGTTCTCGTTCAACTTGAAAAATGTTCCAAAAACGAATTTGATACCGTTCTCAAAATCTTTTCCGAAATCGATCTCCTCGCCTTGGACGGCGACAAAATCCAGATGAAGGCGGTGGCGGAAAAGAAAGATTTGTCCGATTCTCCAACCTACCGCTCCCTAGCGGTCAAATCGACATAGAGGTTTTGCGTGATTTATCTTCTTCTCCCCGCATATAATGAAGCCGAGAACATTGTCCCCTTGCTGCATTCTGCCAGCGCCGTCGCGCGGGAGGCGAATATCAGCCTGCAAACCGTCGTAGTCAACGACGGCAGCGAGGACGCGACGGGCGAACGCGCTCAATCCTGCCCATGTTCGGCTCACGCCGCCATTGTTCTGGAACACGAGACCAACCGCGGCTTGGCCGCCGCCCTTAATACGGGATTGGATTACATCCTAGAACATTGCGGCGACAACGACCTCGTCATTATGATGGATGCCGACAACACCCACTCGCCCAAGTATATTCCCGCCATCGCCGAGCGGTTGGAAACCGGCTGCGACATCGTCGCCGCTTCGCGTTATGCTCCCGGCGGGAAAGAGTGGGGCGTTAGTTTCTTTCGAAAACTATTAAGTCATGGCGCGAGACGAATGTACCGCTTTTTCTTCCCTCAAGTTCCCTTGCGCGATTTTTCTTGCGGCTATCGCGGCTTCCGCGCATCGACGCTGCGGAAAACGAAGGCAGCTTGGGGAGAACGCCTCTTCGAAGCGCCGGGATTCAGTTGCACGGGCGAATTGCTGCTCAAGGCGCTGGCAAATACCACGTTAGATCGGGTGACGGAAATTCCCTTCGAGTTACACTACGAATGCAAGGGAGGGCGCAGTAAGATGCCCGCTCTGCGCACGGTTTTGGGCACGCTCTCTTTGATCTGGAGGGCGCGAAAGTGGATCGGCGAATCTGCGCGGCGTCCCTCCAGCCATTCCTCATGAAAGGAAAGACCACTTGCATAAAATCATTTTGATCGCGCTAGCGGGCGCTTTGGGAACGCTGGCGCGCTATGGCTTGTCTCTCGCGGCGCAACGGGCTTACGGAGGCGAATTTCCCGTAGGGACGTTCGCCGTCAATATGGCGGGATCTTTTTTGTTCGGCCTGATCTGGTCGTTGGCGGAAGAACGGATGCTCATCAGCGGCCAAACCCGCGCCATTCTTTTAACCGGTTTCATGGGCGCCTTTACTACGTTTTCCACCTTCATGTTCGAAACCGGCGAATTGATGCGGGATGGAGAATGGGCGCCCGCCGCCTGGAATCTTTTAGGACAAAACGGTTTCGGCCTGGTCGCGCTCTTCGCTGGATTCATGGTTGGAAGATTGATTTAGCCGTTTGCAAACCAGTAAATTTTTATTTGAATAATCTCTGACGGAATGACAGGGTGGCAAGGGCAAGGTTTTTTCCGCCCTTGAGATATCGCCAATTGATCCATCAATGACTCCATCTCATAAAAACTATGGGTCAAAAATCGCGACCCATCCTATTATTTTCATCATTCATCACTCATCATTCATCATTTCAAGCGGGTGGCAAGGGCAAGGTTTTTCTGCCCTTGAGATATCGCCAATTGATCCATCAATGACTCCATCTCATAAAAACTATGGGTCAAAAATCGCGACCCATCCTATTATTTTCATCATTCATCACTCATCATTCATCATTTCAAGCGGGTGGCAAGGGCAAGGTTTTTTCCGCCCTTGAGTATTACCTACGCATAAAAAAAAAGGGAGAAAAAGCGTTATGAAACTGCCAGCGGAAGCGGACTTACTGCGCGTTTTTATTGGGGAAAGCGACAAATTTGAAGGCCGTCCTCTCTATGAAGCCATCGTCCACGAAGCCCGCAAGCGAGGCATGGCGGGCGCGACGGTGCTGCGCGGCGCTCTAGGATTCGGCGCCCATAGCCGCCTCCATACGGCGAAAATCCTGCGCCTCTCGGAAGATTTGCCGATGGTAGTGGAAATCGTAGACAAACCCGAACGAATCGAAGAATTCCTGCCGAAACTCGACGCGATGATCGATGAAGGAATGGTGACCATCGAAAAAGTGCGCGTATTCGCCTATCGGCATAATCAACCGGAGAAGGAAATTCATTCTTAATTCAAAACCTGCTTTTTCCAAGGAAACGCCAGTACTTGAAGAATTCCGGAATAATCGTCGGTCCATAATCGATCTTGCGGATTGCCAGTCAATTTTTTCCAGCGGGGATCGCGGGAAAGCGTCATAATCGCATCGGAACTGCGAGCCATCGCCATCCATTTTGAGGGAAATTTTTTATCTTTGATCTCTTCAACGGTCAAAGCGGGAGCTATCCGGCAACTCCGCCAACGCTAAATCGTGAAGGATATTAGATTTTCGCGGCGCAAAAGCATTGTTCAAGGGCGGGAAAAACCTTGCCGTTTGCCTCCCCGACATCGATAAAGAATGGAAAAATGAGAAAAAGATTATTTTTTTGAAAGGAATGCTCCAATTTTGCGTAATAGAATAAACAAGAGATCATAAGTCATTCATTGTTAAAGGAGTCATGGCGATGAAGGGGCGAATGAAATTAATGTTCAAAACCTGTTTTCTATTCTGCGCTACAGGTCTATTGATATTATTCCTAACATATAAAGTTATCGCCTCCCCCACGGCGGACGATTTCGTTCTGCGCGTCGAAGTCTTGTCTTCCTGCGGCGACCTAGTCGAAGTCGCTTTCCCTCTCTCTTTGGTTAATTCCATATCGGACGCCTTGCCCCGGGATGCGCGAAAGCTGCTGCAAGACTTGAACATCGATTTAAAAGCCATCGTTCAATGCTTCGAAAATATGGCGGGCGAAGATATCGTCTCCGTCGAAGGTCCAGACAGCGTTCGGATATGGTGCGATCCCGTTACGCGGGACAACCGCTCCGAATTGGGTTTCGTCACGGTTCACGTCGCCGAAGGAGGAAGGAATGGAAACGACTTCACCATCAGCCTGCCGCGAGGCTTGTTGCAATTCACATGCAAAATCGTCAGAGTAACCGGCATTCTGGATCACTGCGTACAACTGCCGCCCGAAATCAAAAACCTTCAATTTCTTAAAGATATAAAATTCGAATTATAATCGAAGATCGTTATCCCTCGCTAAGAAAAGACGCCGGTGAATGTACATAACCTTCACCGGTTTTTCAATTTCAATATATTTTCCTCAGAGAATTCTACCGTTATGAGACCAATTTTTTTGCATTGGATGGCGGAAAAGATTCCGCAGTTCTCCTTCCGTTGGATATAATCCAATTGAACCGTTCGTTTTCTCCAATCCTTCCAACCAAATGAAAGACGATCTTGCTCGGCAAAAAATTCATAAACCTTGATTCCCTTTGTATCCGATAGCAATATAAAAAATCGCATAATCGATATGGTTGCGCCAAACGATAACGTCGTACGATTCATTCAAACCGGGGAGAATTGCATGTTGGAAGAGAAAATCCTTTATGGGCGGATATCATGAAAATATTAATCGTCGACGATTCGAAAACGTTTCGCCAGGTATTAAAAGCGGTGCTTTCCTCAGCGGGATACAATGAATTGATCGAAGCCGAATCGGCTAAGGAAGCTTTCGACATCTTGAAAATCTCCGACGCGGCGGCTGATGATTCCGAAGTAGATCTCATCTTGATGGATATCGTCATGCCGGAAATAGATGGAATCGAAGCGACTCGCATTATCAAATCCATGGCGCATTTGCGGGATATACCGATCGTCATGGTCAGCGCGTTGAGCGAAGAAGACAGCCTGGTGCGGGCCTTCGACGTAGGGGCTATCGACTTTATCAACAAACCCATCAACAAAGTAGAATTGCGGGCGAGGGTTCGTACTCAACTTAAGTTGAAAAACGAAATCAACAAACGCAAGGCGCGCGAAAAGGAGTTAATCAAAATCTCCCGGCTCTTGGAAGACGCCAACGCCCAATTGAAAAAACTTTCCGAACTCGATGGATTGACCAACATCCCCAACCGGCGCTGCTTCGACCGGTCGTTCAAACAGGAATGGATGCGAGGAATCCGCGAATATCAACCGGTCGCCATCCTAATGATCGACATCGATTATTTTAAAGCCTATAACGATCATTACGGCCATCAACAAGGCGATACCTGCCTGCGCCAAATCGCTTTGGCCGTCAGCGACGCCGTCAAGCGCCCCGGCGATTTGGCGGCCCGCTACGGCGGCGAAGAATTCGTCGTTTATTTATCCAATACCTCCTTGGAGGGCGCCGTCAGCGTAGCGGTCGAGATTCAGGACAACGTCAACCTTCTCGCCATTGAACACGCCGCCTCGATTATCAATACTCGCGTTACCGTCAGCATCGGCTGCTCGAGCATGATCCCCGATCCCTCCGTAGAGCCGGACGAACTGATTAAATCAGCGGATCGGGCTTTATATAAAGCAAAAAGACTGGGGCGCAATAAAATCCAAAGCGGCGTCATAACGCCGTTCGAATCCGCCGTCGATTCGAACGAAACGAATTAACCACCCTCATCGGCAAGATGTTGCCATCTTCCTCTTGACCCCGCTGCTCGTTGCGGACAAACTCCAACCATCCGTAACGATATCGATTCGCTCTTGGGAAAAATCGTTGAATGAAGATCCTCCCGTCACGCTCCACCGCCGGATTTAGCGTTATTGTTTTTATTCTATTGGTTATATTCCCTCCTCCTATCTGCTATGCCCATGACGATCCCAACGCTTCCGTCCCCTCGCTCGGCGCCTTGAAGACGGACGCGCCTCTCAAAGCCGACGGGATTCTTGACGAACCATTCTGGAAAGACGCTGAAACAGGATCGAATTTTATCGACATGCGCACCGACAAACCCGCCAAGCAACAAACCCTGGTTCGCGTCGCTTACACCCGCACTCATATTTACGTCGCCGTGGAATGTCTCGACGACAAGATCGGCGATGTTCACGCCAGCGAGCAGCGGGAAGACCGCGAATTCAAAGGCGACGATTGGGTGGAAGTCCATTTTGATCCCATTCACACCCACCGCTCGAAATACGCTTTCTTTTCCAATCCCCTCGGAACCCGCGCCGACGCCAGCGAAGGCCCTTCCGGCGTCTTCAACCGCGGTTGGACGGCGGATTGGGAATTGGGCGCAAAGATTCTCGAAGACCGCTGGGTATTCGAAATGAGCATCCCGCTCAAAATCATGAATTACAACCGGAAAGACGGACAAACCTGGGGACTGAATTTCACCCGTTTTCTCGTCCGTACCGACGAAACCAGCTTTTGGAGTTTCAATCCCACTAATTTTTATAAGCCGCGCTACTTCGGACATCTCACCGGCCTTGATCTCGCTGACAGCGAATTCGACCGCAATTGGGAAATTACGCCCTACATTAGTTCGCGTCTGGATTACAACAGCGATACGGATGCGTTTTTTCAGACGGGCGTCGACGTCGGTTTCCGCCTGACGCCCTCCATCACTACAGCTTGGACGCTCAATCCCGATTTCGGCCAGGTGGAGGCGGATGACGACACCATCGAACTGCGCGATACGGAACGTTTTCTGCCGGAGAAGCGGCTTTTCTTCCGCGAGGGAGACGAGCTGATGAACATGCAGCATATGCTGTACTACAGCCGCCGTTTTACGGACATCGAGGCGGGGGCCAGAGTGAGCGGCAATTGGGACGATTACAAATTCGCCTACTTGAATATCCAAGGCGACGCCACGCACGACGAAACGCGGCATGGCAATTCTTCCGTGTTTCGTCTGCTTCAGGGCGTGGGCGAAAAATCGACGCTGGGCTATTACCTAACGGATTCGGAATTCGACGACGGCCACTCGCGGGCGGCGAGTATGGATTCGGAGCTGTTCATCACCGACGATTTTAAATTCCGCTCCCAAACGACTATCGCCGACGACCGGAACGAAGACGATCTAGGAACGATCGCCAAAGACAGCATCGATTATTTAGGAAATGCCGCTTTCGTTTACGATAAATACCCTTGGAATTGCAGCATGGGCTATCTCGCCATTACGAACGAATTCAATCCTACTCTAGGCTATATTCCCCGGCGGGATATTTTCGGACCGGCGTTCTTTACTTCTTATCGTCAAAAATCCGACGATCGCTGGTATAAGGATTTCATGATTTCCTTCAATACGGCCTATTACGAAAACGGCGGCGGAGAGACGGCGCTGCGGGATTACAAATTCGACGCCGACGTCATTTTCCATAACGATTACGGCGTTTTCGCCAGCCAGGATTTCGATTATCACGCGCCCTATCGCAACACCCGCAGCGTAGCGGGCGTTTCCATGAACAATTCCGATTACTGGAAATCGATGGACATATCCTACGGCGTGGGGGAATTCGAAGAGACCTATTACGACGAAATTACTTTCGGCAAGCGCATAAAGCCCTTCGAACGCCTGCCCATCCGCTATGAGTTTACTATCCGTTTCGAAGATAAGCCTACAGATGAGAACGATACGATCTGGTTGAACCGCATTGTCTTCGATTATTATTTCACTGACCGGATGTGGGTGAAAACCTCCCTGCAGCACCGCAGCAACAATATCCACAACGTCAGCGTCATCTACGGCTGGGAATTCGTCAAAAACGCCCATTGGTATATGGTCTTCAACAGCGTCGATCACGGCGCCGGCGACGAGGAAGCCGGACAGAGCGTCTTTACGAAGATCGTTTATACCTTTTAGGACGCATCATTCGGCGTAGATAACCAATCCCTTCTATGTCAGAATAAGGATTGACAGGATGATCATAATTTTTAATTTTTAATTCTTAATTCTTAATTCAAAATAAGGATGCTCAGGATGCTTTTATCCTGTCCATCCTGCAAATCCTGGCCATCCCGATTCTGACAAATTTCATATTTGAAATTTAATGGGAGGTTTTACGAATGAACTCGCGTCAACTCTTTCTCTTTTCCTACTTTCTTATCATCGCCGCTCCCTCGAATAGTTCAGCGCAACCGGCGATCGATCGCTGCAATGTCGTTTGGGATGCTCCCAGCCAGGATTCCTACGGCTCGATGCCGTTGGGCAACGGCGATATCGGACTCAACGCTTGGATCGAGAAGGATGGCGATTTGCTGTTCTATATCAGCAAAACCGATGCCTGGAGCGAGAATGGGCGGCTGCTCAAACTTGGCCGCGTGCGGATTCAGTTCACGCCCAATCCTTTCCGCAGCGGCCAGCCTTTCCAACAAACGCTTTCGCTCGCCGACGCTTCCATACTTGTTAAGGCGGGAGAGTCCGGCGATGAATGGTCGTTAAAACTTTGGATCGACGCCAACGCGCCCGTAATCCATGTTGAAGCCGACAGTCAAAAACCGATCCTAGCCCAAGCCGCTTTAGAATGTTGGCGCACCGAACCTCGCGAGTTGGAAAAGACGAAAGAAATCTTCAGCGCTTACGGCCTGCAAGGCGCGCCGTTTCCCGTCGTCGTCAGCCCGGACGTTATCCATCAAGACAGGCCGAATCAAATCGCATGGCATCATTTCAATAAAACTTCCATTTGGATGGAGACGCTGAAACTGCAAGGTCTGCCGTCATTCGCCGAGAAGGCCGCCGATCCATTGCTGCATCGCGCTTTCGGCGGCGTTATATTGGGAAAAGATATGATGAGCGCCGGCGCCGTGGCGCTGCGTTCCCGCCAGCCCCATACCCAGCATGAAATTACCATCATCATTCCGCCGGTTCAAACCGGCTTAGACGCCTGGGCGCACTCATTGGACGAGGCGATTCTAAATGCGCAGAAAACGCCGTTAGCGGAAGCCCGCGCCCGTCATGAAGCGTGGTGGAAGGAATTTTGGAACCGCAGCTGGATTTATGTCAACGATAACGCCGGGGATCATTCCAAAACTTTTCAGGTTACTCAAGGCTATGCGTTACAACGATTCATCACCGCCTGCGCTGGACGCGGAAGCAGCCCGATTAAATTCAACGGCTCCATCTTCACCGTCGATTGCAAAGAACCCGGCGAGACCTTCGACGCCGATTACCGGCGCTGGGGCGGCCCCTATTGGTTTCAAAATACGCGCTTGATTTATTGGCCGCTATTGGCGGGCGGCGATTTCGACATGGCTCCGCCGCTGTTCGACATGTACTTCAACGCCTTACCTTTGGCCAAAGCGAGAACTCAGATTTATTTCCAGCATGAAGGCGCATATTTCCCCGAAACGATGTATTTCTGGGGCGCTTACGCCAACGAGAATTTCGGTTGGGATCGCCAAGGCAAGAGCGTTTCCGAAGTGGACAATCATTACATCCGCTATTACTGGAGCAACAACCTCGAACTGCTGGCGCTGATGTTGGAATATTACGAGTATACGAAGGACGGCGATTTTCTTCATTCCCGCCTGCTGCCGATGGCGGACGAAATTCTCTTCTATTTCGACAAGCATTTCCCGCGAACGCCGGAAGGCAAAATCCGCTTCGAACCGTCGCAAGCATTGGAAACCTGGCAAAAGGCCGTAGACGATGCGCCGGATATCGCCGGAATGCGGCGGGTATTGGAAAAACTGCTCGCGTTCGTTCCCGCCGAGGATCAGCGCCAAGCATGGAAGCGGCTTTTGCAGGAAACGCCGGAGATGCCCCTCGGTTCGGAAAGTGGAAAACAATACATATTGCCTGCGGCGCAATTCGACGAATATAGCAATTCGGAGAATCCGGAATTGTATCCCATCTTTCCTTACCGACTTTTCGGCGTCGGCAAGCCGGGATTGGAGATCGGACGTTTGACGTTCGAAAAGCGCCTCGTCAAGCGTACCGGCGGTTGGACGCAAGATCCCATCCAAGCCGCCTATCTCGGCTTGACGAAGATTGCTCAAGATTATATGACAGCCAACTTCATGACTAAAAACGAGAAGAGCCGCTTCCCCGCTTTTTGGGGGCCGAATTTCGATTGGATTCCCGATCAAGATCATGGAAACGCCGCCATGCTGGCATTGCAGGCGATGCTGATGCAATGCGATGGCGGGAAGATTCTACTCTTCCCCGCTTGGCCGAAAGAATGGGACGTTGAGTTCAAACTCCATGCGCCGATGAATACGGTGGTGGAATGCGTCTACCGCAACGGGAAAGTCGAACGGCTCGCTGTAACGCCGCCGGAACGCACCCAAAACGTAGTTATAAAACAGTGACGAGTGACAAGTGGTTAGTTGTAGGGTGGGATCAAAGCGAAGCGCAGCCAACAGCGACAAGGCGACATGGAGATATGGCGATATGTCCCACAGTCCCCCAGTCTCCCAGTCTCCCAGTCTCCAAGTCCCCCAGTCTCCAAGTCCCACAGTCCCAAAATCACCGCGTTGCCAGTTTCAGGGAAGCGGAGTTGATGCAATAGCGCAAGCCGGTGGGCTGAGGGCCGTCGTTGAAAACGTGGCCGAGATGGGCGCCGCAGCGGCGGCAAACGATTT